>JAUQOX010000058.1 GCA_030550695.1 Gemmatimonadota bacterium
TACGCCCGAATCGCGGAGGTGAGCAACTGCACCCGGGGTGCCTGCTCTTACACCGACGTCAACATCTCGCCGGGCGTGACCTACGAGTACTATGTGGCGGCGGTGGGCCGGGGCGGGCGGGAGAGTTCGTCGGACCACGCCGTCCAGGTGGCGGTTCCCCATCCGACTCCCCCGGACCCGCCGGCCTCCTTGGAGGTGGTGGCCTTGGACGGTGCCAATTATCTCCGCTGGAGCGCGAACGCCCGCAACGCCGCAGATTTTTCGTTCTATCGGGTTTACCTGGTCGAGTCGGGCAAGGACTATCTCCTTGGGGAGACGGACTCCGAGGGGTTCCTCGACACCAGGGTGGAGAACGGCAAAACCTACACGTACTCTGTGACGGCGGTGGACGACCAGGGCCACGAGAGCTTGGGGAGTCCGCATGCCCAGGGAACGCCGAGGCCCGATTACCACGGGGAGTGGATCTATTCCTTCCAGGATGAGCCGGCCCATTCGGCTTTCCGCTTCCCTCGGGACGAAACCACGTATCCCATCCTTGCCGGCCATGCGCCCAACCGCCATTTCCGGTTGGAAGTCGATGGTCGCGGTTGGTGGCTGGTGCCGGGTCCGGGGGTGGAACTGTACAACGGCTTCTTCGAAACCACGGCCTTGAAGTGCGGAGTAGCCGCCGACCGGGACTGTAGGTCCTTGGACCGGGCCCCCTTGACCGGATACACCTTCCAAGCTTTGGCTCTGTTCCCTCAGGTTACCTATATCCTTCGGGTTCCCGGTGAGGGGGGTGCCGTCCACTATGGCGCCATCCGGGTGGTGCTCCTCGGCTTCGACCAGCAGGGGAAGGCCCTCATGATCTTCGACTGGGCCTTCCAGCTCCAGCCGGGAAATCCTAACCTGGCGCCCGGGATCGGAGGCTAGGGGAGTTCCCACGGCCTTTTTGCGGGCGGCGCGTGGGAGCGGCGCCCCCGCGGCGACTTTGCTTGTGTCGGGGTGGGGTGAGGTTTATCTTGCGCCCCTGGAGATGTCGGTAGTCTCCGGGGTGTCGCGTCTCCTGGCGGGTGCGGCTACGCAGTCCTCGACCATCCCCTATCCTCGGGTCCAGAGCGGCGGCTGCCCCTGGGAGCGCCTTGGTCCTTCGGCAGGGTGAACCCTACATGAAACTCGAAGAACTCAAGGAGAAGGCCCGTCGCCACGAGCAGAGGGAGGAGTGGCAGAAGGCCCTGGACCTGTACCGGGAAGCGCTTCGTCTGCACCCCAAGGACGAGCCGGAGGATATCGGGCTCTACAATCGGGTGGGGGACCTGCAGATCCGCCTTCGACAGGCGGACGCTGCGGTGGCCACCTACGAGAAGGCTGTCCAGCTCTACCTGGAGGCGGAACTCCCCAACAATGCCATTGCAGTGTGCAAGAAGGTCCTGCGGAACCTCCCGGACCGCTACCATTTCCACCGTCTCATGGGCCGCATCCGGGCGCAGCAGGGCTTCCTGACCGACGCCCGCCAGAACTTCCTCACCTTTGCCGAGCTTGCGACAGCCGCCGGGGACGTGGAAACGGCCCTGGAGGCCCTTCTGGAGTTCGTGGAACTGTCGCCGGAGGACCTGGATATCCGCATCGGCTTGGCAGGTCAGCTGGCAGCCCGGGGCAAGAGCGCGGAGGCGGTGGCTCAATACTCGGAGGCTTACCGCCTGCTCGCCCTCCAGGGGATGGACCAGGAGGCGGAGGTAGTGGCTACCCGCCTGAGGGAATTGGACCCTTCCCTGCAGCTTCCCCATCCCGACTCCTTGCGGCTGGGGGAAAAGGTCCGGGCTCAGGAAGAAGTGCCCATGGAGGCCGCTCCTGTCGGCGGCTCTCCGCCGGCGGAGGTGGAACTGGATCTGGGAGAGATCACTCTGGCCCTTCCCGAGGAGAGGGCAGCGGGTATCGCGGGAGGGAAAGAGGAAGGCGAGGGAGTGTTGAGCTTGGAAGGCTTCGGGCCGCCGGAACCTTCCAGGGCCTTGGAAGAGGCTTTGGAGGACCGGGCAGGGGACCGTGTTCCACCAGAGGAAGTCGTTCCGGGCTCGGCCGAGCCCCCGCTTCCCGAGGACATGGCCGAGGGAGGCCTGCCCCTTCTGGATCTGGGAAGGGAAGAACCCGAGGCCGCCGTGGAGCCGGAGGAGGGAGAGCCCTTGCCGTTTCTGACGTGGGAAGAGGCAGAGGGGGTGGGTGCGGAGGCCGGCACCGCCGAAGCCCTTGGGGAAGGGGAGCTCCCTTTCCTGGACGTGGAGTTCGGGGATTCGGAAGGGGAGGGTCCGCCTCCGGCCGTGGAGGCGGAGGGGGCTTTGCCGGTGCCGGAGGGGGGGATGGCAGGGCCGGATCAGGGTGGTGGTGAAGGTTTTGAGGCTCTGGGGGTGTCGGACCTCCCCTTCTTGGATCTGGAGGGCGGGGGACCCGTCGCCGCCGGACCGGGGGCGGAGGAGGAAGCCCTGCCCCCCTCAGCTTGGGAAGGGGTTCAGGCGCTGCCTGAAGGGGGGGAAGCGCTTCCAGGGCCTGCGCCCGAAGGGGAGGGTCGGGGCCCGGAGATTTACGGGGAGGCGGCCGACTCGGGGGCGGGGACACCGGAGGGGGAGGGTGAGCGAACCCCCAGGGGTGGCCTGGACGAAGCCCTGCAGAGCCTGAAAGAGCTGGTTCGCCAGGAGCCGGATTCGGTGGAGCTCCGCCAACGGTTGGTGGAGCTGGCTTTCCGTAAAGGGGATCCGGAGGAGCTGGTCTCGGCCTACCTCGACTTGGCCTCGTGCCTCCGGCGCACCGGGTCGCCGCGGAAAGCAAGAGCAGTTTACCAGCAGGTCCTTTCGCTCTACCCCGGTCAGGAAGAGGCTCAGAGAGCCCTGGCCGAGTTGGAAGCCGAGGCCCGGCCGCGGCCCGTGGTGCAGGTGGCCGCTTCGGAAGAGTACGTGGATCTTGGAGCTCTGGTCTTCGGTGACGAAGAGCCCAAGACCACTCGCTGGAAGGTCACCGCCCATGCCCCCACGGGGGATGACCAGGCCGACTTTGCCCGGATGCTCCACCAGTTCAAGAAAAAGGTGGCCGAGCATCTGGATGCGGAAGATGTGGCCGCCCACTACGACTTGGGCACCGCCTACATGGAGATGGGCCTCCTGGACGAAGCTGTGGCCGAGTTCCAGGTGGCCCTCCGAGCCCGCCCCGACCACCTCCCCACCTTCGAGATGCTGGGACGCTGCTGGTTGGAGATGGGCAAGCCGGAGATGGCGGTCCGTTCCCTTCAGCGGGCCCTACAGGCCCCGTGGGACGTGGAAGACGAGCTCATCGGGATCTACTATCACCTGGCAAAAGCCCACGAACAGTTGGGGAACCAGCGGCAGGCTTTGGAGTTCTACGAAAAAGTCTTCGCGCTGGACATCAACTTCCTGGACGTGACGGAAAGGCTCCGAGCCCTCCGGTAGCGCTCCGGCTAGGGCCATTTCGAACATGACTCCTATCCCCTCTGTGGGACCGACCGGAGCCCCTACGCTGGAGGATGTGCAGGGCCCGGTGCGTTCCCAACTGGAAGAGGTCCGCACCGAACTGCGCCGGATTGTGTCGGCGGACCTGGCCATGATCGAGGAGGTGAACGATTACCTCCTCCTCCTGCCGGGTAAGCTCCTTCGGCCCACCCTTGTGCTCCTGTCGTCGGAGGTGGGGGGAGAGCCCCGCCGCAAAGACGCGGTCCTTTTCGGCGCGTCGGTCGAGCTCGTGCACCTGGCCACGCTGGTCCACGACGATGCCGTGGACCACTCCATCCTCCGGCGGGGCCAGCCGACAGTCAACGCCCTGTGGACGCACCAGGTTGCCATCATCATGGGGGACTATCTCTACAGCCGGGCGTTGACCGTTTTGGCCAGACTAGGCCACCTGGAGGCCATCCGCATCCTGGGAGAGGCCGCCAACGAAATGAGCATCGGAGAAATGAGGCAGCTCACCGCCTATGACGCGCTGGAGTTCTCCGAAGAGGATTACCGCCGCCTCATCGCGGCCAAAACCGCCTCCCTAATGTCAGCCGCCTGTGCCATGGGGTCGTTGGCAGGGCGTCCGGAGTTTCGAAAGGCTCTGGGGGATTTCGGCCACAACCTGGGGATGGCTTTCCAGGTGGTGGACGACATCTTGGACTACGTCGGGATTCCTGAAGAGACGGGCAAGCCGGTGGGGGGGGACCTGCGGGAGCACAAGGTCACCCTGCCCCTCGTGGGTGCCCTTCGGGCCGCCCCCCCGTCGGCTCGGAAAGAGATCTTGGAGTTCTTCCGGGCCGTCCCCCCCGACCCCGCGGATGTGGAACGGATGGTGGCCTTGGTTGTGGAGCTGGGGGGAGTCGAGTATGCCCGAGCCCATGCCGAAAAGTACGGGGCGCTGGCTGCCGAGGCCTTGGAGGGGCTGCCGGAGGATCCCCCCCTCCAGGCCTTGAAGGCCTCCATCGACTACGTGCTTCACCGGAGCCGTTAGGGGATGATCTTGGGGCAGGATATGCTGAGCGAAAGCCAGCGCAGGAACCTTCGCCGCATGGTTTGGACGGTGGTGCTGGGGCTGTTTCTGGGGGGCCTTTTCACCCGCCTGTCGGAGCTGTTCATGCCCGATAGTGCCGCCCGGGAATTCCTCACCACCTCCGTGTCAGCGGCGGTGGGGCCCCTCTCCATGGACTTGGGTGCCGTATCCCTGACCCTCGGGCCCCTCGTCGTGACCCTCAATGTCCTGAGCCTGGTGGGTATTGCTGTGGTGGCCTTCGTGGCCCGCTCTTGGATCTGACAAGCCGTTCCGGAACCGTTAGATTTCCTTGATCAGGGAATGGCGACTGGCTGCGAGAGGAGGTGTGACCATGGGGATCGGCGGCCTGGGGATGGGGGAGATCATCCTGATCTTTCTGGTGGTACTCCTCTTGTTCGGGGCCAAGAGGCTTCCTGAGATCGGGTCGGCCCTGGGGAAGGGAATCCGGGAGTTCAAGAGCTCGGTGCGGGAAATCGAGACCGAACTCAAGGCCCCTTTGGAAGAGAAGAAAGGGGTCAGTCCCCCACGGAAGGAGGGGGAGGAGTCGCCTCGGCGCCTGTTGGCATCCGAAGAGGAGCGGGGCGGAGGCCAGGGCTGAGCCCGCCCGACGGGGGGAGGGCCCCCGACACCATCCGGGGGTGCCCCCCCCCATGGCAGGACAAGGGGGACGCGGGACTGCGGGCCTGATCCCCCGCGGGGATTTTGGAGCGGTTGTTCCGTTCCCTCCGGGTGCTGAGCTCCCTCAAAAGGAGGAAAGTGGGTCGGAGCGGCGTGAAGCTTGAGAGAGCTGAGCTCGCCGGTCCTGAATGTCTGCCACCTCCCGCAGCCCTTCCAACCACTGCTCCAGGCGTCTTTGCTGCGCCAAGAAGGTCAGGCGCACACGTTGCTCCTCCTTTTGGGCCTCCCACTCCGTGCTGTCGGCCGGAATACGTTCCAGGGTCTGGATCAGGTAGACGTTGTTTTCGGTGACCACCGGACCACCGATCTTCCCTTCATCCAGCCCGAAGGCCGCCCCGACGGCCGGGTTTTCGATCCCCAGGCCGGCGAAGAAGCTGGACCGGGTGCCGGGTCCCGCCTCGAGGACCCTGAGATCGTTGCCGTTGTCCAGGACCTCCAGGGTACCGGCCTCCCTCGCTCGTTCCAGAAGACGGGCCGCCTCTTCTCGTGCCAAAGCCACCTTCTTTTGCAGGCGGAGCACTTGTTCGATGGTGGGGCGCGCCGCCTCCAGGCTCTGCGTCCCCCCCGGTGTGACGCTCATCAACTCGAGCATATAGTAGGCCGTCGGGTCCTCGAAAACGGGGCTGACCTCACCGGGGAGACCCTCCTTGAACACCCAATCCAAGCCGTCACTGATCATCCCCACGCCTGGCAGGAAGGGGAACACCTCGGTGATTTCCTGCGACTGGACCGGCAGACCGAGGAGGGCTCCCACCTCGTCCAGTTTCTTCTTGGCCCCCAAGGCTTCCAAGGAATCCACCAGTTCCAACAGACGGATCTCCGAATCCTCCGTCCGCTGGATGGGGACCAGGATGTGCCGCACCTGGGCACTGTCCTCCCACCGGCGGAGCACCTGGATGAGGTGGTAGCCGAAAGGAGTCTCCACGGGTGGGCTGATCTCGTTCAGCCGAATGGAGAAGGTGACAGAATCGAAGGCTGGCACCATCTCGCCCCGCCTGACGGTGCCGAGATCGCCCCCGGCGGCGGCCGTCGCCTGGTCAGCCGAGGAGGTGCGGGCTACCTCGGCGAAGTCGGCTCCGGCGAGGATCCGCCGACGGAGTTCCGACGCCTTCTCCCGCGCGGCAGCGGTATCCTCCTTCAACGGGAGCTTCGTGAGGAATACGAACTTGACCTGGGCCCGGGCCGGCACCTGAAAATCGTCCCGGCGGCGCCGATAGTACTCCCGGATCTCCTGATCCGAGACCTGCACTTGGGCGTCCAGGATCCGAAGCTCGGGATTCAGGGCCAGGAAGCGGAGTCTGACCTGCTCACGTTCCTCACGGAAAAGATCCCAAAGCTCGCCGTCGGAGAAGTAGACGCCAGCCGTGACCTGCCGCAGGAGCTTACTCCGGGGAATGACCTCACGGTAATAGCCTTCCAGTTGCAGAAGGAAGGTCTGGTCCGCCGAGCGGGCCAAAAAGTCCCGGTATTTCTGGATGTCGAAACGGCCGTCGGTCTGAAAATACGGGTCCTGCATGAGTTCGGGTGGCGGGGCGATCTGGGCCGCCTGGCGGATCTCGTCGTCGGAGACCTTGATTCCACGGCGGGCCAGCTCCTGCTGGATGAGGATCTGGTTTACCGCGTCGGTCCAGGCCGCCTCCTCGATCTGTTTGATTTGAGCCGAAGTAAGGGGGTCCTTCTGCCCTGAGGCGATCTGGTCGTAAAGCCGCCGATAGGCGTTCTGGTAGAGCTCGCTCGTGATGGGCACGCCGTTCACCCGTCCCAGTTCCCCCAGCCCCACGGAGGAACGCCCCGTGATATCCATCCCCCACTCGAAGACCATGAGGGCGACGAAGGCCACGGCCGTGGCCAACATGATCCATTTGGTGTTTTCCCGCATCTGACGCATCATAGGCACGTCTCCCGAGACCTCCGGCAGCCATTCTGCCCAACCCTAGACGGTTGGAAAATGAGTAAGTTAACCCTCCGGTGCGGCCGATCTCAAGCGTGCGGCGTCGTCAGAAGGGGAGTTCTCGCCCTCGGTTCCGCCGCCGGGGCGGACCCGAGTTCTTCCGAGGCTCCGGCGCTCGTGCCGTCCGCACCGGAAGGACCGGGGATTTCGTTGACACCCCGGAAAGGGGCCGGCTATCTTCCCGCCAGCCCGGCACCCTGCCGGAGGCCCTCGACATCCCGCTAGCAAGGACCCGCCGGTGGAAGGTTCCCTGGAACTCCAGGTCCGCAGACTGCAGGCATTCTATGGGTCCGACCGGGATCCGGAAGGCAGGGGCTTTCTGGGCCTGGCGGAAGTCCAGAGGCGTCTCGGTCGTCCCCGGGAAGCCCTGCGGATCCTCCGGGAAGGGTTGCGGCGTCATCCCGACTTTGCCTCGGCCTATGTGGTCCTGGGCTGGGTCCACCTGGAAGAGGGGGAGGTCCGGGAGGCCGAGGCGGCCTTCCAGGCCGCTCTGGAAAGGGATCCGAAGAACGTCGAGGCCCTGCGGTGTTTGGGGGACCGGATGGAGGCCCGGGGGGAAAGGGCCCTGGCCATGGACTGCTTCAGGAAAGTCCTGGAGCTGGAGCCGACGGACCAGGTTACCCGTCGCCGGCTGGACCTCCTGGAAAGGTCCTACTCGGACACCTCAGCCCCAGCGTCCCAGCCCCCTTCCGCAGAAGGAGAGGCCGGAGGCCGCATCCTCTGGGACGACCCCGAGGGTGCAGCCGAGGCGTTGGACTGGAGCAGAGCCTGCCTCCAGGAAGACCGCTCGGCCGGTTCTCCCTTGCCAAAGGCGCTTTCCGGGGGATCGGGTCCGGACAGGGGAGGTACCGACTCCGCGGCTCGGGAGAAGGAGCAGGAGGGCGAGGAACTTTGGATTCCTGAAGAGGGTGTTCCCCTGCGGCCGGAAGAGGACGACGTTCTTCTGACCAGGACCTTGGGAGAGTTGTACGCCAGCCAGGGGTTGTTCCAGGAGGCGGAGGAGGTCTTTCTGCGGTTGTTGGAAAGGGAAACGGACCCCGTCCTGGAGGCTCGCCTGGCCGAGGTCCGTGCCTTGGCTTCGGGAGGGCTTTCCGGTGGGTTGCAGGGAGGGGTGGAGGAAAGCTTCCGGACGCCCGAGGAGGTGCCTGCCCCGGGTCCGGACGAGCCGGAGGTGATTCCCGTGGAGGCCCTGGCACCGGACGTGGTGGTAGGGGTAGGGGAGCTGGCGCCGGACCGGATCGTTCCCGTCGGGGAGCTGGCACCCGCGTGGGTGGTCCCTGTGGAGGCCCTGGCACCGGACGTGGTGGTAGGGGTGGGGGAGCTGGCGCCGGACCGGGTCGTTCCCGTCCGGGAGCTGGCACCCGCGGGGGTGGTCCCTGTGGAGGCCTTGGCGCCTGATCTGGTGGTAGGGGTAGGGGAGCTGGCGCCGGAGGAGGTTGTGCCCATCGGCGACCCGTCCGCCGGCTCCCGGCGCCCCACCAAGGAGGAAGGGGGCGGACGGGAGCCAGCCTCACCGGCCCGGGGAGAATTGCCGGGAGACGATACTCTTTCGGCGACCCCACCCCCCCGGGGAAGCCCACAGGAACCGGAAGAAGATCCCACCTTGGCCGCCTTCGAGGCCTGGCTCAAGAGTCTGCGATGAGAATAGCTGTGGTGCACGGCCCCAATCTGCGATTGTTGGGGCGTCGGGAGCCTCACCTCTATGGCTCGAACACCCTTTCGGAGATCAACGCGGCCCTGGAACAGGCTGCCCGCCGGCGGGGCGTCGAGCTGGAAATCTTCCAATCGAATTCCGAAGGAGAGATCTTGGATTTCCTCGAGGGTGTATCTCCGAGGGTTCAGGGTGTCCTCATCAACCCCGGTGGGTTGACCCATACCAGCGTGTGTCTTCGGGACGCCCTGTTGGGGCTAGGTCTGCCGGTGGTGGAAGTGCACCTTTCGAATCCCATGGCCCGGGAGCCTTTCCGCCACCGCTCTCTGGTGGCGCCGGTGGCGGTGGGCACCGTCGCCGGCTTTGGCCTGCAGAGCTATCTTTTGGGTTTGGATGGGCTGATCGGCTATTTGCAACGGGAGACTTGAACGACGGTTTCACGGCTATGGCGACGACGGCGGATTTTCGAAACGGGATGACCTTGGAGCTGGACGGGGAGCTCTGGACCATTGTGTATTTCCAACATGTAAAACCGGGCAAAGGGGGGGCTTTCGTCCGGACCAAGCTCAAGAACGTCCTCACCGGTGCCGTTTTGGACCGGACCTTTCGGGCAGGGGAGCGAGTGACCGAGGTACGTTTGGAGAGAAGGCCGGTCACCTACTCCTACACCGACGGGCACCTGTACTACTTCCTCGATCAGAACACCTTTGACATCATCCCGCTTCCCGAGGAAGTGATCGGGGAGGATCAACTCCTCTACCTGAAGGAAAACATGGAATGCGAGGGTCTGGTGCATGACGGGAAGGTCCTGAGTGTAGAGCTTCCCTTCTTCGTGGAACTCAAAGTGGTGGATACCGACCCGGGAATTCGTGGCGATACGGCGCAGGGCGGCACCAAGCCGGCCAAGTTGGAAACCGGCGCGGTGATCCAGGTGCCGCTCTTCATCGAAATCGGCGATGTCGTGAGGGTGGATCGGCGAGAAGACAAATACCTGACGCGGGTAAGCTCATGATCGATCTCGAATTCGTGGAAAGGTTGATCCGGGCCCTGGACGCCAGTGGCCTGGATTCTGTGGAGTTGGAACGGGGAGGGACGCGGATCCGTCTCTCCAAGAGTTCTGCGCAAATCCTGGCTCCTCAAGGAATAGCTCCGGCAGTTCCCGGGCCCGCAAGTGCCGGAATGCCGTCTGCGGCCTGGGTGCCCTCCAATCCTGGCACCAACGCGGCAGTTCCGTCCACCCAAGGGGCTCAAGGTGTCGAGTCTGGCACTCCGGTCCCTCCGCCCGCCAAGAAACTGCTCGAGGTGACCTCTCCCATGGTGGGGACCTTCTACCGGGCTCCGGCGCCTGGCGCCCCACCCTTCGTAGAGGTGGGGAGCAGGGTGGCGCCCGGCACCGTCCTCTGCATCATCGAAGCCATGAAGCTCATGAACGAGCTGGAGGCAGAAGTGTCGGGTACCGTTGCCGAGATCCTGGTGGAGAACGGTCAGCCGGTAGAGTATGGACAGGTCCTGTTCCGCATCGACCCTTCCTAGGACTCAGTTCGAGAGCTCCGCCTTCTGGAGGGTCTGCTGGCCACAGGCCGAAACGATCTGCTGAAAGAAGCCGAGTGTTCAAGAAACTGCTCATCGCCAACCGAGGCGAAATCGCCCTCCGGGTCATTCGCGCGTGCCGGGAGCTGGGGATCTCCACCGTGGCCATCTATTCGGAGGCCGATAGGGAATCCCTTCACGTGCGGTTCGCCGACGAGGACATCTGCATCGGGCCGCCGCCCGCGTCGCAGAGCTACCTTGCGATACCCAGGATCATCGCCGCCGCCGAGGTAACCGGGGCCGAGGCCATCCATCCGGGATACGGTTTCTTGGCCGAGAACGCCGAGTTCGCCGAGATCTGCGAGCGGTCGGGGATCGTTTTCGTAGGGCCCACCGCCGAGCAGATCCGGGTGATGGGCGACAAGGCCATGGCACGGCAAACCGTTCAGAAGGTCGGGGTTCCTACCGTACCGGGGTCCGAAGGAGAGGTGGTGGACCTGGAGGAAGCCCTCCGGACCGCCCGGGCCATCGGCTTCCCCGTAATGATCAAGGCATCTGCCGGTGGTGGTGGGAAGGGGATGCGGGTGGCCGTAGACGAGGAGAGTTTCGAAAAGCTTTTCCGCCAGGCCAGAAGCGAGGCCGAAGCTGCCTTCGGGCACCCGGGGGTGTACCTGGAGAAATTCATCCGTCGCCCGCGGCACGTGGAGTTCCAGGTGTTCGGTGATCAGTACGGCCGGGTGGTTCATCTCGGGGAGAGAGATTGCACCATCCAAAGGCGGCATCAGAAGCTCATCGAGGAGGCTCCGTCACCGGTTCTCACTCCCGAGCTCCGGGCAACCATGGGAGCTGCCGCGGTGCGGGCTGCCAAGGCCATCGATTACCGGGGAGCGGGTACGGTAGAGTTCCTCTTGGATATGGACAACCCGGGGGCGTTCTACTTCATCGAAATGAACACCCGCATCCAAGTGGAGCATCCGGTGACGGAAGTCACCATGAGTTGCGATCTGGTGAAGGAGCAGATCCGGGTGGCTGCCGGGGAACCTCTGTCGTTTCCTGACGAGCCCGTCCAACATCGCGGGCATGCCATCGAATTCCGCATCAATGCCGAGGATCCCGAGCGGGGATTTGCCCCGAGTCCGGGCCTGATCACCACCTTCCATCCGCCGGGCGGGCCGGGAGTGCGGCTGGATACCCATGTCTATGCCGGATACCGTGTTCCACCGTACTACGATTCCCTGCTGGCCAAGCTTATCGTGAGCGGGAACACCCGCTCCGAGGCCATTGTGCGGGCCCAGCATGCCCTGGAAAGCTTCATCATCGAAGGGGTAGCGACGACCATCGGCTTCCTGGCCCGGGTGGCCAGGGATCCGCGCTTCGTGGCCGGGGAAGTGGACACGGGTTTCGTGGCGCGCTTCTTGGCGGAAGAGGCTGCTGGCGTATGAAGGCGGAGGTCTATTTTACCTGGGGCGAGGTGAACGAGGCCCTGGTGGACAAGCGCACCGTGGTGGTCATGGACGTGATCCGAGCTACCACGGTCATCGTGGAAGCGCTGGCCAATGGTGCAAGGGGGATCTTCCCTACGGAAAGCACCGACGAGGCAGCTCGACTGGCCTCTTCCCTGGGGCGGGAAGAGACCCTCCTCTGCGGAGAAAGGAGGGGACTCAAGCCCGAGGGTTTCGATCTGGGAAACTCTCCGGCAGAGTTTACCCCCGAAGTCGTGGAAGGAAAGCAGTTGATCATGAGCACCACCAACGGCACCCGGGCTCTCCTGGCCGCGGAAGATGCGTCGAGGGTGTTGGTGGGAGCCTTCCTCAACCTGAGCGCAGTGGCCGAAGCCGTCGGAGGAGAGGAGAACCTGGTTCTCCTTTGCGCCGGAAAAGATCAGCACTTTGCTCTGGAAGATGCCCTCTGCGCAGGCGCGCTGCTGATGATGCTAACCCGTGAGAGGGAAGATCTGACCCTGAACGATGCGGCAAGAGTGGCTCTGGACTTGGCCCGCAGATACCCCATCACTGCGGATACGCTGCGTTCGACATCTGCGGGAGAAGCCCTCACTGAGCTGGGCTTGGAGAGGGACCTCGAGCTCTGTGCCTCGGTGGATCGTCATGCCGTGGTCCCGGAGATGAAGGAGCGCCGGGTCTATTTGCCGAATCCCCGGAAACGGAGCCAGGGTTCGGGACGGCGTACCCCCTGATCCCTGCGGCCGGAATCGCCGGAGCAGGGAAGAAGGATCCATGAAGCGCGAGAACGAGCGGGAACTGCTGGCCATGGGCATTTTGGCCCTGGCCCTGTTCCTGTTCCTGTCGCTCCTGCCGGCCTCGTTGCTGGGCGATCGGGGCTTGGCCTGGTTCCCTACGGGGAACGCCATGGGGGTGGTGGGAGAAGCTGTCCGACGAAGCCTCTGGACCTTCTTGGGGGTCACTTCCTTCCTGGTGCCCTTCCAGCTGATGGTGCTGGCCCTTGCCCTCGGCGGGTGGTTGGAAAGGTCGTGGTGTGTCCGCCTGGGGGTTTTAGGGTTGGGATGGTTCCTCACCGTCCCCCCGGCCCTTCCCTTGGCAGGGATTTCCCCGGGCTGGGGCGGGTGGCTCGGGGAAAGGCTTGCAAGGCCCCTGTCGGCGGCGTTCGGCAACTTCGGGGCTTTGTTCGTCTTGCTGGTTGCTGTGGTCCTCTTGTTGGTGGGGACGGTGGGGTGGAACCCTTTGCGTTGGCTGGGGAGAGGGGGGTGGAAGACTACCGCAATGGTGTTGGGGGCGGCACGGTGGGTTTGGGGTTGGGTGGGGACTTGGAGAGAGGCCCGAACCCGGCGTGCCGTGCCGGCCGATCCGGAAGAGGGGAAAGGCAGAGGGGCACCCGAAGCTCTGACCCCCTTGTCCTCCGCCCGGAGCGGGGACGTTGCCGGGGTGGGGGGCGGTGCCGGGGAGGGTGTTGCCGGGGATGGCTCGCAGGGGCGGACGGCGAAACCGGCACATGAGGGACCGGACGTCCTGGAGCTCTGGGGAGGATCCGATGAGGTACACCCCCACCCCCAGGTGTTTGGCGAACTGCCTCCCCTGGAACTTCTGGATCCCCCGGACGGCGT
>JAUQOX010000327.1 GCA_030550695.1 Gemmatimonadota bacterium
ACCGTCCCCGCCGCCGGATCCACGGCCAGGGGCTGGAGCTTGCCGTAGTATACGCACAAGGTCCCGTAGAACCCCGTCGTTTGGCGGGTACGCACCACGTACGTGGTCCCCAGCTCCACGGGGACCGGCCGGTCCCGAACATAGAGGGTGGTGTCGGAGGGGGCCCGTCGCACCTCCTGAAGCGTCTGACCCCGGAGGGGGGCCAAGGCGGCCCGGGAATTGGGAATCCCCACCGCCGCTGCGGGCAGGAAAACCAGGCTCTCCTGGTGGGTATCCACCGCCAGATCCCACTGCCCGGCCGCGTTGGGGGACTCCACCCGAACCGGATACCGGTTGATGAAGTCGAAGGCGGAGAGGAGGTTGAGTTCCGGGCGGGCCAAGGAGTACAGGCGCACGGTATCAGCCCTTTCGAACCAATCCACCTTGAAGGGATCGTCGTCGCAGCCCAGGGCGAATGCCTGAAGGGCCACGAGGAACGCCGCTCCCAAGGGGACGGCCATCCGCCGAGGGGCCTTCCGTTGAACATCCGGCAAAGAGAGCCGCCGTCCTGGCATAGGGTTGTGGACCTCGATGGCGTGAAGGACAGGGCGGGAACACTATCCGCAGGGCCGCAGGAAAGTCAACCCCGGAACCCGGCGCCTTTCCTTGACTTTACCCGGTGAGCGTCCTAGGTTCCGCCGCCGTTCCCCCCCAGTCGTCCGGCGGGTGTCCGATGCGAGATTCTGCCGCGGCCCTTTCCTCCCTTCGCCCGGGGTCTCCGGGGGCGCCGGTCCCATGAGCCGGGCAGCCTCCCACGACACCGGCCGGGCCAGGATCCTGGTGGCCGACGACGAGCCTCATCTCAGGCGAATCCTGGCCAGCCTCCTGGAGGGAGCCGGCTACGAGGTGGTGCACGCCGAAGACGGCCGGCAGGCCCAGGAAATCCTTGCCGGACCCATACCCCTCCAGGGGGCGCTGTTGGACATCCTCATGCCCGGCGCCACGGGCCTCGAGGTCTTGGCGGCTCTCCGCCATCTCCCCCACCGGAGGGATCTGCCGGTGGTGATCCTCACGGCCAAAGGACAGGATGCGGACCGGCAGGAGGCCTTCAAGCTGGGGGCCGCCGACTTCGTGACCAAGCCTTTCAGTCCCAAGCGACTTCTGGCCCGGATCCATGAACTTTTCCCCCCCTCCTGACCCCCACGTCTGGGTCACCATCTTGGCCGGCGGCTCGGGAACCCGTTTCTGGCCGGTCAGCACCCCCAAGCGGCCCAAACAAGTCCTCCCCCTGGCCGGCTCGGACCCCCTCATCGTCCAGACCCTCCGGAGAGCCCGCCTGCTGGCGCCGGACGAGCGGATCCGGATCCTGGCCAGCGCTCCCCTGACTCGCATCTTCCGCCCCCTCCTCCCCGACCTGGGGCCCCAGGCGTACCTGGAGGAACCCGAGCCCCGGGGAACGGCACCCGTCCTGGTGTGGGCCGCCTGGACCCTCCTGCGGGACGACCCCCGGGCCGTCCTGGTCTCCCTCCACGCCGACCATGCGGTGGCTCCGGAGGAGGCCTTTCGGGACCTCCTCCTGGAGGGCGTTCGTCTGGCCTCCTCGGAGGACCTCCTTTTCACCGTGGCCGTTCCCCCCACCCGTCCCGAGACCGGCTACGGATACCTGGAACCCGGCTCGCCCCTGCCTGGGCGGGGGCCATGGCGGGCCTTCCGAGTCCGCGCCTTCGTGGAAAAGCCGGATCGCACCGCGGCCCAGCGGTATCTGGACCAGGGCTACCTCTGGAACACGGGGATCTTCCTGTGGAGGGCGGAGGTGTTTCTGGAAGAGGTCAGGAGATGCACCCCCGAGCTGGCCGACCTGATCCCCCTGCTGGAGAAGGGGCAGGCAGAGGAGTTCTTCCGACGGGCCCCGAACCTCTCGGTGGATGAGGGAGTGTTGGAGCGGAGCCCCCGGGTGGCCTGCCTGGAGGCCACTTTCCGGTGGGACGATGTGGGGGGATGGGAGGCCTTGGCCCGGACCCGCCCCGCCGATGCCCAGGGGAACGTGGCCGTGTCGCCCCTCTACGGTCTGGAGGCGGAGGGCAACATCGTGTGGGCCGACGAGGGGGCCGTGGTCCTCTTCGGAGTCCGGGATCTGGTGGTGGTCCGGAGCGGCGAGGTGGTGTTCGTGGCTCCCCGGGCCCGGACTGCCGAACTCAAGGTTCTCCTCCGGGGCCTCCCCCCCGAACTTCGCGACCCCGACTGACCTGGAGGCCCGGTCCATGTTCGCTTCCGGACACCCCTTGCAGGTTCCCGCCGAAGCGGCCTCCTCTACGCTCCTCTACCTGTTCGACGACGAGGTGGCTCGAGGGTGGGATCCCTTCGTGTGGACCCGTCCGGCTGGGGAGCTCCTCTTCGGAGCCCTCCTCCTCCGGGAACGGGCCGAGGGCTTCTGGGGACTTCCCTGCCGGGGCCATTTGACCCATGCCCTCCTGGAGGGGTGGAGGGAAGAGGGAGCTCCCCCGGTAGTGTCGGCCACCGGACCCGAAGGGGGGGCCGCCGCCGGGCGCCGTATCCTGGTCTCCAGCCGTTGGGTCCCCAGGGGGTCCCTGCCCGCATGGCTCCAGGACCTCCGAGGAGGAGGGCGCGGCCCGGAAAGGGCCGGGGCCGACCCCCGGGCGGCGGAAGCAGAAAGGAGGCACCGGGAGGGGGCCCCGGCGGCCCGGCTGTCCCTTGCCGCCGAGTCCGCCGGCCAGGGGGAATACCCCTCCGGGGTGGTGACCCTCCTGGTGGGGGGGGAGGCGGTGGGGTGGATCCTCCCCCCCGGGGTGATGGACCCCCCTCCGGATCTCCTCCTTCGTCCGGCCCCCTGGGTCCCTTCCACCCCGGTCCGGCTGGAAGGCACCCTTCTCGGGGCCCCCTGGGAGCTCATGGCGGAGAACAGCCGCCAGCTCCTGGAGGACATCCCCCGG
>JAUQOX010000059.1 GCA_030550695.1 Gemmatimonadota bacterium
AGAGATGGCGATGGCTGGTGTCGGTGAAGCCCTGCCGGTCCTGACGGTAGTCGAGACGGGTTACGATCTTGGGGCCTTCCGTCCACCGGGCTCCTTCCGGCCGCGGGGGCAACCGCACCGTCCAGGTCTCGGCGTCCTCCACGTCCATGAGGAAGGCGATCCATCGGCCGTCGGGGGACCACCTCAGGGAGGACGGGGAGCGCTCTACCCGGGTCACCTGGGTGGTGGCCCCCTCCGCATCCATCCAGCGGACGAAGATCTGAGTGCCGGCAGGGGAACCGGAAGCCAGGTAGGCGATCCGGGTGCCGTCGGGGGACCATACCGGAGAGGAGCCGTCCGTGAGGTAGCGCATGCGGGAGCCGTCCCTCTCCATGATCCAGATACCGGAATACCGCCGGTCGTTCAGCTTGTCTACCCCTCCCCGGGTGAACACGATACGGCTGCCGTCCGGGGAAATCTGGGGGGAAGAGACGGTCTCCAAGTCCAGGTACATGTCCAGGGTGAGGGTTTTCACCTGCCCGTGTAGGGTGGGTGGTGTGCCCAGCCAAGGGAACCAGGCCGCCCAGAACAGGACGAGGACGGACAGGGAGCAGAGGGGAATGCCGCCGCACCGGAGGTGCGGCTTTCCGGCTGAGGAGATCGTCCTTGGGTCCATCGAGGCCTCCTTCGTGAAGATCCGGGGCTTGGTCCGGCGGTGGGGGTGCTGTCGCGGGGGGAAAGGTTTCCGGTATGGATCTCAGTGGGTGTCCTTAGGGGCGCACACCCTGTTCTTGCCCTCCGACTTGGCCCTGAGAAGGGCTTGGTCGGCCAGGGAATAGACGGTATTGGGGCGCACGGCATGTTCGGGGCAGACGGCATAGCCTGCCGAGACCGTCACGTGAAGTTCCGGCTCCACCGGCGGCCGCGCCGCCGCCACCGTGTTCACCAAGCGCTGGGAGACGGTGTGGGCCATCTCCGCCGAGGTCCCTGGCGCCAGGATGGCGAACTCTTCTCCTCCGATCCGGAAAGGCACGTCGGCCTGCCGGGTGTGTTCGGTGAGGAGTCTTCCCAGCCAGACCAGCACCGCGTCCCCCACGTCGTGGCCCAGGGTGTCGTTGAGGGCCTTGAAGCGGTCCACGTCCAGGAGAATCAGGGCAAAATGGTCGCCGTACCGACGGGCCCGCTCCGTCTCCTGAGCCAGGCGTTCGTGGAAGGCCCGACGGTTGAGAAGGCCCGTGAGGGCATCTCGGACGGCTTTGTCGCTGAGGCCGCTGATCTGTTCGTCGGCGTTGCGGATCCGCAGGGAGAGGGTTTCCAGAACCTTCAGAGCCGCCTCGGGGCTGGCGGCGAGGATCCGGTGGAAGTCGGCTTTGTCCAGGACCAGGACCTTCACCTCCTGGACGCTCCGGACTGTCGCACTCCGAGGCAGGGAGTTGAGGAGGGCCATCTCCCCGAAGAAGTCCCCTTCGGAAAGACGGGCCAGCTCGAAATCGGCGCTTCGGCCCGGCGCCAAGACCTGGACGGTGCCCTCGACCACCAGGTAGAGGGAGTGACCGGGGTCCCCCACCTCCACGATGTTGACCTGGGGCGGGAAGGATTCCAGGCGGACGGCGGAGGCCAGCCCCTCCAGATCAGCAGGGGGGAGGGTTTCGAAGAGGGGCACCTTCCGGAGCAGGTCAACAGGATTCATGGATGGCCTGGGTCGGCCAGGTGTCGAAGGAGGGGTTCCAGCCGGGATTCCTCCAATTCTACCGGCACAACCTGAGGGCCGCCAAGGGCAGGGGCGCCCCCCCCGAAGACAGGGGCAGGGAGGCCAGGGGCGTAGGGTCGGGCCCGCCTCCCGCAGCGCGCGGGCAGACGGAGGGACCGCGAGCCCAGGGGCGGAGGGCCTGCTTCAGCTGGGCCGGGGCCCAGAGTGGAGCCTCCTGGGAGGCGAGGAGCCCCGGCGGGCGCTGCCGGCTCCCTTCCGATCCCCCCCGGGGTGGCAACCCTAGGGGGCCGGCTCCCCAGGCCGCACCCTTCTCAAACGGGGCCGGTCTTCAGCGGAACAGCCCCGGAGTTCCCCCCGTATGCCAAAAAACCACAGTGTCTTGGCCCGGGATCCGCCCCTCCCGAATCCACGCCAGGAGGGCGGCCGCGGCTTTCGCGGTATAGACGGGGTCCAGGACCACGCCCGCGTGCCGCCCGAAGAAACGGGCGGCTTCTTCGGACTCCGGCGTCGGGATCCCGTAACCCGCCCCCACGAACCGGTCCTCGGGGTGAAGGAGGTCGGGGAGAAGGTCGCCGGGCCATCCCAGGAGAGCCGCAGCCCCCCGGGCGATCTCCACAGTATCGGCCAGCATGACCTGGGCGCTGATGTCCGGGCTCACCCCCACCAATCGGACGTCTTGCCTTCCCAACAGGGTCATCCCCAGGGCCAAGCCGGCCAGCGTGCCGCAGGAGGAACTCGCCACGAAAATCCAGGTCCGCCCAGGGGGGCGGCCGCCTCGTGCCCGCATCTGTTCGTCCAGCTCCACGGCGGCCAGGACGTAGCCCAAGGCGCCTTGAGGTGTGGAAGCTCCCAGGGGGATGACCATGGGGCGCTTCCCCTGCCGCCGGAGGCGCTCGGCTTCCTCCTCCATGGCGGGGGCCCGGTCTTCCCGGGACGGGACGGAGCGGAGTTCGGCCCCGAAGAGGCGCATGAGGAGGGAGTTGCCCGAGGGAGGATCCGGCAACGGGCCGTTGACCACCAGAACGCAATCCATGCCCAGCCAGGCTGCAGCCCCCGCGGTGACCCGGCAGTGGTTGGATTGTACCCCTCCGCACGTGATGAGGGTATCCACCCTCCCGGGGGCGTCCCCGAGGAGAAACTCCAGTTTTCGGACCTTGTTCCCTCCCAGGGCGAAACCCGTCCATTCGTCCAGCTTGAGGAGGACGTGGGGGGCGGAGGGCCCCAGGGCTTCTTGGAGGTGGGGCGGGTGGAGAAGAGGGGTGGGGAGAAAAGCCAGGGGAAGTCGGGGCTGATTCTGCAGGCTCCGCAGGGCTTGGTGACGGTCCATGACGCACCTCAGGAGGATCCGGGCGCCAGAGCCAGCTGGACGGTCCGGAAGTGGATATCCACGGTGTCTTCCACGGGTTGGGCGTACCCTCCCCCCATTACCACGGCCACGGGAATCCCCAGGGCCCGGCACCGCCCCAGCACCCGGCGATCCCTCTCGGCAAGCCCTTCCTTGGAGAGGGCCAGCCGCCCCAGGCGGTCTCCCACGTAGGGGTCCGCCCCGGCAATGTACAGGACGAGATCCGGTCGGAAATGCTCCAGAGCTGCCTCCAAGGCGGGGCCCAGGGCTTCCAGGTACTCCTCGTCCCGACATCCGTCGGGGAGTTCCACGTCCAGACGGGATGGCTCCTTGCGGAAAGGATAGTTGTTGGCGCCGTGCACCGAGAGGGTGAACACGGTGGGATCGTCCCGGAAGATGGACGCCGTCCCGTTGCCCTGGTGAACGTCCAGGTCCAAGATGACCACCCTCCGGACCTTCCCCTCCTTCTGGAGGACCCGGGCTGCCACCGCCGTATCGTTGAAGACACAGAACCCTTCCCCCCGGTCGGGAAAGGCGTGGTGGGTGCCCCCCGAAAGGTTCACCCCCACCCCCCATTCCAAGGCCGAACGGGCGGCTTCCAGGGTGCCGCCCACCGACCGCCGGGAGCGCTCCACCAGTTCCGCCGACCAAGGGAACCCGATACGCCGGATCTCGGCCGGGGCCAGACGACCCCCCGCCACCTTGCTGAGATAGCCGGGAGAGTGGACCGTGAGGAGTTCCTGGTAGGAAGCCGGCCGGGGCACCCTCAGCCTCTCCTCCCCCGCCCAGGGCGCTTGCGCCACCCGCTGGCGGAGGAGCGCGTACTTCCGGGCAGGGAAGCGATGCCCGGGGGGAAGGGGGAGGGGAAACCGGTCGGCGGAAAAGACGAGCATGGCCAGGGGGAGCAGGTGGGATCGGACCTACGGGGGTCCCCGGTCCGAGAAAGATGGTGAAGGCCGGGGCGAAGGATCCAGGGGAACCCCCTCGGGGTTCCATTCTCCGGTTCTCAACCTCCCTACCCCGAGCGGAAGGCGGGATGGAAAGTCCCCTCCCAGTGCGGCCACCCGCCCAGGACGGCGGCCCTGTCGGAAGTTCTTCCCGGCCTAGAGGCGGCCCTTTGGCTTTGCGGCTCCCCCAACCTCGGCGGAAGGGGACGGGGGGGAAGGGGGTGGCGTGGGCGGCAGCGGATTCTCCTGCCCCCTCCGGCCGGCGCCGGCCCCGGAAGGGGCCCGGGTCGCCAGGTTGGGGGTGGGCGAAACGGACGGGTCCGGCACTGGGCCCATTCGTCCGCCGATGGGGGTTCGTAGCCCTCCTCGGGGGGGCGCTGGTTCTCGCCCGCCTGGGACTGCCCGGCGTGGCCGGCGGCCAGACCCTTCCGGGCACGGCGGCCTTGTGGGGAAGGGTGGCCGACCGGGAAGGGACTCCCCTGGCGGGGGTGCTGGTGCGCTTGCTCCCGCCGGAGGGGGAAGCCCCTCTACGGACGACGGAAACCGACCCCCGGGGGACGTATCGGTGGGAAGGCTTGAGCCCGGGAAGTTACCGGGTGGAGGCCTCCCGCCTGGGATTCCTCGGCGAGGTCCGCCCCGTGCGTCTGGAGGCCGGGGCAAGGCTGGAGGTTTCCTTCGTGTTGGAAAGCCGGCCGGTGGAGGTGGCCGGCGTCCTGGTGGAGGCGGAGCGAAGCCGGGAGCGGGCCCGCTTCGAGAATCAGGCGGGGCTGACGGTGCGGGAGTTGGCGCCGCGACAGATCAAAAAGATCCCCGGTCTGGCGGAGGCCGACCCTTTGAGGGCGGTGGAGGTGCTGCCAGGGGTCATCACCACCTCCGACTTTTCGTCCGCCTACAACGTGCGGGGAGGTTCTGCGGATCAGAACCTGATCCTCCTGGACGGTATCCCGGTGTTCAATCCTACCCATCTCGGCGGGATCTTCTCCGTGTTCAATGCGGATATGGTCCGGAGGGCCGAACTCCAGTCGGGAGGATTCCCCCCTCGGTTCGGGGGCCGGGTGTCCAGCGTTCTGGATGTGGAATCGGACCCTGGGGACGGACGATTCGGGGGAGAGGGTGGGGTGTCGTTCTTGGCAACGCGTCTGTCGCTGGGTGGTGGGCTGGGAGAGGGGTTGGAGAGCTCCTTGGGGCTGACCCGCACTGCGTGGAGGGTGTCAGGAAGAAGGTCGTATTTCGACCAGCTCATGAAGCCCTTCTTCACGTTCCCCTACCACCTGACGGACTTTCAAGGGGTGGCGGAAGCCTGGACGCGGGGTGGGCGGCGCCTGACCGTCACGGGGTACTCCGGCCGTGACGTCCTGGACCTCACGACCCTGTCGGCGGAGGCGTTCCCTCTCCGGGTCGATTGGCAGTGGGGGAACGACGTGGTCGGCGGGAAGTGGACGGCTCCTCTGGGCAGGGAGGGATGGTGGGAAGTTCGAGGGGGGTATTCCCGGTTCCGTTCGGGTTTACGGTTTCCGGACTTTGCCGACACCGACATCCGCAGCGCCATCGCCCTTTTGGGGGTGGAAGGGGAAGTGCGCTTTGTTCCCGTGGAGGGAGTGGGCGTGGGCGTGGGAGGCGGCACCAAGACCCTGCGGGTAGACAACCTGTTCGAGACCGGCGGGACCGTCTTCCGGGGGGGGAAGGGGGAGGGGACGGAGCGGGACGTGTTCGTCCAAGGAGATTGGCGGCAGCCGGGGGCGTGGATCGTGGAGGGCGGGATTCGCCTGGAGGAATACCGGCCTTCCCCGGGGGCCCGGCTTGTGGAGGTGTCGCCCCGGGCCTCGGCCAAACGGTTCTTGGGGGGCACCCGATGGGCAGTGAAGGGGGCTGTGGGCCGATACGTCCAATTCCTCCACTCCATCCGGGACGAAGAACTGCCTTTGGGTCTCGACGTCTGGGTGCTCACCGGGACACGGCTGCCCCACGTGGTTTCGGACCAGGTGCAGCTGGGGTGGGAAGGGTACCCCAGGGAGGGGTGGTTTGCCTCCCTGGAGGGATACCTCCGGAGCTTCCAAGGGGTGGTGACCACGAACCTGGCCGATGATCCCAACCGGGAAGAGGACGACTTCCTCCCCGGCACCGGCCTCTCCTACGGCTTCGACCTCTTCGTTTCCCGGTCCCGGGGACCCACCACGGGTTGGCTGGCCCTTTCCTTCCTCAAGGCGACCCGGACGTTTCCGGATTTCCTTGCGGGCTTGGATCCCCCCCCCAAGGTGACCTACCCCCCTGTGTTCGACCGGCGTCTGGACCTGGACCTGGTGCTGCAGAGGGAGGTCAAGGAGGGGTTGGAACTGGGCCTCCGTTGGAATTTCGGCACCGGTCTCCCCTATACCCGGCCCTTGGGGAGCTACCCGTACCTCACGCCCCGCTTGAGCCCTGGGGCTGTCCTGGAATGGGACCCGGGAGAGGGAGGCAGGGACAGGGGAGCGTACGCCGTGGCCCTCGGGGACAGGAACGGCTCCCGCTACCCGGCAAGGCATCGGCTGGACCTGAGTGTCCGGTGGGTCGTGGAGAAGCCTTGGGGGACGCTGGTACCGTACCTCCACATTCTCAACCTCTACAACCGTAAGAACGTGCTCTTCTACTTCTACGAGTACCATCGGGAGCCTCCGGTGCGGAGCGGAATCTCCATGTTCCCCTTCCTGCCGTCCTTGGGGGTGGAGGTGAAGTTCTGATGAGGGGGAGAAGGGGAAACCGGCACCGGTGGAAAGGCCTGCTCCAGGGGTTGTGGTGGGGGAAGGCGGCAAGGGCCGGCGTGGTGGGCGCTTGGGGGATGGGTGTGGCCCTCGGGACGGGTTGCGAGTTGAGGGAGGTGTCCCTGGTGCGGCCGGAGGGGTTCCTGGTGGGAGAGGCCTACGTGTTGGTGGGGGACGGCGACGACCAGGTCACGGTTTTCCTCCACGAGACGGTGGGCACAGGAGATCCCGCCGTCTTGGCCTCAGCTTCGGTGAGGGTCAGGGTGGCACAGATCCTGGAGCTGATCCTGGAACCCCAATTTCCGGAAGTCTGCCTCATGCCTGGGGCGGCCGAAGGGGTCAAAGGGGCCTGTTTCGCCGCAGGCCCCGAGATCGACGGCATGATCCGTCCCGGCGACCGGGTGGAGGTGGAGATCTCGCTGAAGGACGGGCGCTCGCTCCGGGGAAGTACGGTCCTCCCGGGGGAACTCCACCTCCTCCAACCCCGCAACACCCCCCTCTGCGCCTTGCCGCCGGGACGCCACCTGCCCTTGGTGTGGGGCCGCGCCGCCGGGGCGTGGGCCTACAGCGCCGAAAGCTCCATCTGGGGCCTTCGGAAGGCCCTGGAGGGGAGGGGTGTCGAAGTGGAGAAGGACTCCGTGGCCCTTCAGGGACTGGCGGTTTCGGAAAAGGACACCGTCATCGTCTTCCCCCGGGAGTTCGGCATCTTCAGCCGTGTCCAGCTCCAACGGGAGGTGGCTTTGGCCCTCCAGGAGGGGCTTCCCCGGGGTTCAGCGGCCGTGATCACCCTGGCGGCTTTGGACCGGAACTACGTGAACTGGGTCCGGGGAGGGAACTTCAACCCGTCGGGGCCGGTTCGGGTGCCCTCGCTCCGGGGGGACGGGACCGGGGTGGTGGCTTCGGCCGTCCGGCGGAGCCTGGGGGTGGTGGGGAGCGAGCCCCGCTTCATCCCTGGGGCCCTCCTGCCCCCTTGTCTGGGCAGCGGTGGGTGAAGGGGCCCGAGGGGGGGCGGCCCCTCCGGCCTGACCGCCGTTCCGGGTGTGGGGCGGGGGCCAGGGGCGGCAGGGGCCCGGGGGGTCAGGGGAAAGCCATCCGGAGGCGGGAGACCACCAGCTCGATGGCCACCCGGTTCCGCCCCCCTTCGGGGATGATGATGTCGGCAAAGGCCCGGCTGCCCTCCACGAAGGCCAGGTGCATGGGGCGCACGGTGCGGAGGTACTGATCCACCACGGATTCCAGGGTGCGTCCCCGCTGGTTCATGTCCCGGATCAGGCGGCGTATGAAGCGGATGTCGGCGTCGGTGTCGACGAAGATCTTGATGTCGAAGAGGGCGCGGAGGCGGGGGTCGGCCAGCACCAGGATGCCGTCCACGATGATGACGCCCGCCGGTTCCACCCGCTCGACCAGGGAGGTACGGGTGTGGGTGGTGAAGTCGTACACCGGCACCTCCACTGCGTGACCTTCTTTCAGCCGCTCCAGATGGGATACCAGGAGGTCCGTGTCCAGGCTGTCCGGGTGGTCGAAGTTCACCTCCACCCTTTCGGAGAAGGGAAGGTGGCTCAGATCCCGGTAGTAGGCATCGTGGTGGATCACCGCCACCCGGCGGGGCTGAAGGGCCCGCACCAGTTCCCGAACCACCGTGGTCTTCCCCGATCCGCTCCCCCCGGCCACACCCACGATGAGGGGGGGGCTCATGGTACGGTGACCCCCCCTGCGTCGTGGTTTTCCCGGGGGGCGAGAGGGGGGACCACGAAAACCCGCAGGGCCGTGGCCAGGGGAACCTGGACCGGCCCCTTCCCCGAGTCCGCCACCTCCACCAGGACCGCGGGTGGCAGAACGGTCTTCGCTACCACCGTCAGCCGCCGGCCCGGCAGGAGTCCAGCCTTTTCCGCCTCCCGCAAGAACTCCCCGTCGTCATCCCGGACCGCCCGAACCCGGGCTTCCTCCCCCGCCTCCAGGGCAGCCAGGGTAAGGGGAGGGGGGGAACCTTCGATCTTGCCGTCGGGGGTAGGGATGGGCGCCCCGTGGGGATCGTGGCTGGGATGCCCCAGGGCCGCGGCCATGCGCTCGATGAGATCATCGGAGGCCGCGTGCTCCAACGCTTCGGCTTCCCGGTGGACCTCCCCCCAAGGGTATCCCAGCCTCTGGGTAAGGTAGCTCTCCAGGATCCGATGACGGCGGAGAACCCTGAGGGCCTGGCGGGTTCCCGCCCCGGTGAGGCGGACGCCGCGATAGGGAACGTGCTCCAGGAGCCCGGATTCTGCCAGTCGCTTGACCATGCCCGTGACCGAAGCGGGCTGAACCCCCAGGGCGGCGGCGATGGAGGTGGTGGTGGCGGGCTCGCCGGCGTCAGAGAGGGCGTAGATGACCTTGAGGTAATCTTCCGCCGAGGGCGAAAGGGTCGGGGGATCTTCCGGCATGGTGGCGTCGAAGGCGGCAGGTGGCGTTCTCCCGACGTGAAAGATAGCGCCTCGGAGACAGGCCCGCGTGGGAGGGGACCCCGGCGGGGGGGGGTGGGGTCGGACCAGGGGCGAGGGTCCCTGCCTTGGAACCGACCGCCCGGGGAGCTAAGTTGAATAGGTTTCCAACCGCTTTTCCGTCCGATTCCACCTGGGACTGGAGGGTGGGTCCGTGAGCGACTCGGTAGCAACGGATGCCAAGCGGATTCTCCTTCGGTACGGAGCCCCCATCGGGGTCCTGGACCGGTTGTCGGAAGAAGACCGCATTCGCTTCGCCCGGGTCATCGCCCGGACGAGTCTCCCGGAGCGGGAACGGCGGCTCCGGGAGCTGTTGGAAGAGGGAGGGTATCTCCGCCCCGAGTAGTCGCGGGGGAGGAGCCGATCCTTCGACCATGGGGGGCCCGGGCTTGCGACCGGGCCCTTTTCGTTGGAAAGGAGGACGACCAGCCATGGCCGAGCAGGGCAAAGGGGGGGGACGCCCCTGGGGTCGAATGGTGACGGCTTTGGTCCTTCTCTGGGGCGCGCCCGGGGTCCTCGGGGCCCAGGAACGCTATGACGTCATCCTGCGGAATGGACGGGTCCTGGACGGTTCGGGCAACCCATGGTTCCGGGCGGACGTGGGGATTCGGGGAGACCGGATCGTTGCGGTGGGGAACCTGGCCGAGGCCAAAGGAGGGGTGGAGCGGGACGTGACGGGCCTCTACGTGGCCCCCGGCTTCATCGATACCCACACCCATGCCGGCGAGGGTCTGGCCAGGGCGGAACTCAGCCACGCCCGTCCTTTGCTGGCCCAGGGAATCACCACAGTCCTGGTGAACCCGGACGGAGGCGGCCCCGTGGATCTGGCGACCCAGCGGAACGCCTTCCTGAGGAATGGGATCGGGGTCAACGTGGCCCAGATGATCGGGCATGGGGCCCTCCGCCAGGCTGTGATGGGGATGGAGGACCGTCGCCCCACCGCCGGAGAGATGGAAAGGATGAAGGCGATCCTCTTGGCCGCGTTGCAGGAAGGGGCCTGGGGGTTCTCCGCGGGGCCCTTCTATGCGCCGGGGAGTTTTTCCGATACCCGCGAGCATGTGGAGCTGGCGAAGGTGGCCGCTCCTTTCGGAGTCCCTTACCAGAGTCACATCCGGGACGAAGCAGACTACACCGTGGGCCTTCTGGCCGCCATCGAGGAGGTGATCACGGTGGCCAGGGAAGCAGGGATCCCCGGCGTGGTGACCCACATCAAGGCCTTGGGGCCCAACGTCTGGGGCTTTTCCCAGGCCATCGTCCACCGGATCGAACGGGCCAGGGGGGAGGGGGTGGAGGTGTGGGCCGATCAATATCCTTACGAAGCCTCGGCCACCGGCTTGGGGGCGGCCCTTCTGCCCCGCTGGGCCGAGGCAGGGGGACAGGATTCCCTCCGGGCACGGCTGGCAGATCCGACCACCCGGGCCCGCCTCCGGCAGGAGGTGTCCGAGAACCTGGCCCGGCGCGGTGGAGCGGATCGGATCCAGTTCCGCCGCTACCCCCGAGATCCCTCCATCGAGGGGCGGCGCTTGTCGGAAGTGGCTCGGGAACGGGGGCTGGACCCGGTGGACCTGTGCCTGGAGTACTTCCGGCAGGGATCTCCCTCCATCGTTTCTTTCAACATGGACGAAGGAGACATCCGCACCTTCATGCGCCAGCCTTGGACCATGACGGCCAGCGACGGCGACCTGGTCCCATGGATGGAGGGGGTCCCCCACCCCCGGGCCTACGGGACGTTTCCCCGGAAGATCCGCCGCTACGTGGTGGAGGAGGGGGTCGTGGACTTGGCCTTCGCCGTCCGGAGCATGACCTCGCTCCCGGCGCAGGTCTACCGCTTTCCCGACCGGGGCCGCCTCCAGCCGGGGATGGCGGCGGACGTGGTGGTGTTCGACCTGGAACGGGTCCGGGACCCTGCTACCTACGAGGAGCCCCACCGGCTGGCGGAGGGGATGGTGCACGTGTTCGTGAACGGGAAAGCCGTCGTTTTGGACGGAGTCTTCACCGGGGAACGGCCTGGCCGCGTCCTCCAAAAGGGCCGTTAGCCCTTCCCGCACCCCCATAAACTCCCCGGGCCGGTGGGCCGATACTGGACCTGGGAAGATGGAAGGCCCGGGGAAGGGGTCTTCCGGCCGTCCTACCCCCGATCCCCAGTTGGCAGGATGCACGAACCGGCCCGCCAAAACCTGCTTTTCCACGAATCCCCGGTGGGAATCCTTGTGGTGGACAGGACCGGCCACATCCGCAACGTGAATCCGGCCGGTTGTGCCGATCTGGCCCGGCCCCTCGACCGGCTGTTGGGATCGTCCGTGTTGGACTGGGTACTGGCCGGGGACCGGGAGAGGTGCGAGGAGGGGCTCCGGCTCGCCCTGGAGGGGCGGACCGCCAGTTGGACCGCCCGGATCGTCAAAGGGGACGGCCTGCCTCGGCTGAAGGAGTTTCGGGCGGTCCCCCTCGGGAAAGGAGGGGGGGTGGAGGGGGCGGTGGTCTTCTTGCAGCCCTACCCTCCTCCCGACGCCGAGCGGGCCGAGAACCTCCAGCTCCAAAGTCTCCTGGAGAATCTCCCTGGGCACTTTGTCCTGGTCACGGACCGGGGAGGTCGGATCCGCCGGGCCTCAGGGCTGGTCCGGACCCACTACCGGGACAGCGGGTCGGTCCTCGGGCTCCACCTCAGCGAGATCGTGGGCAAGGTCAGGGAGGGGGAAGGGTCGGCCGACGACGTCCTGGGGGTGATGGTTTCGGGGAAGCCCTGGTCCGGGGTCCAATGGCATCGGAGGGCCGACGGGGGTTCTTTCCCCGTGGAAATCTTCGCCTCTCCCCACCTCGACCCCAGGACGGGCCAGGTGGTGGGGGTGCTCGTGGCGGGCAGGGACCTCTCCTCGGAGCGAAGGTGGAAGGACCGGGCGGAGCAGCTGGAGGCCCTGGCCCAGCTGGGGGCCTTCACCGGAAGGGTGGTGACGGAATTGGCCGGTCGCCTGGATCGGTTGGAGGGGGCCTTGCGGGGGACGGCAGCTGGGGAGAAGGACACCGCTCCGGGGAAGGGGACCGGGGTGGGGGAGGCCGGCCGGGACGGGCAGGGGCATGGCCCCCCCGCCCAGGAAGATCGGGGGGGGAACCCTGCCCCTTGGGAGAGCGAGCTCCAGGGCCTCCGGAAACTTCTGGCATCGCTGGCGGATCTGGGCCAAGGCCGTCATCCCCGGAGGACCCTCCTTTCGTTGCCGGAGCGGGTCCACGAAGCCGTGCGCCGCTTCTCGAGTCGGATGGAAGCCCTCGGCCTCCAGCCGACGGTGGAGGTTCCCCCCAACCTCCCCCCGGTGTTTGCCGATGCCCGCTCCCTGGACCGGATCCTGGAGATTCTCCTGGAGAATGCCTTGGATGCCCTGGAGGGGACGCCCGACCGGTATCTCGCCCTCAGCCTCACCCCCCTGAAAGAGGGGGTGACCCTGCGGGTGACCAACTCCGGCTCTACCGTCCAGACCGACGGGGTGGAGGAAATCTTCGATCCGTTCTACACCACCCGAGGGGGGAAGGCGGGACTTGGATTGGCCGTTGCCCGGGCTCTGGCCCGCCTCCAGGAGGGGAGGATGTGGGCCGAGATCCCTGGCAAAGGACTCCTCACGTTGGCCTTGGAACTCCCCAAGGAGGCCCGGGACCGGGGCAAAGTCTTCCATCCTGCCGCCTTGAGCCTTTGTCGTCCCCGCACCGTTCTGGTGGTGGACGACGACGAGGCGATCCGCCGTTCCCTTCGCTCTTTCCTGGAGAAGGTCGGCTACCAGGTCCGGGAAGCCTGGAGCGGGCGGAGCGCCCTGGCACAGCTGACCAGCGCCCGCCTGCCGGAGATCGTCCTCACCGACCTACGCATGGCCGACGGGAGCGGGTACTGGTTTCTGGACGAGATGGCCAAGGCCTTTCCCAAGTTGGTGCGTCGGACGGTCCTCATCACCGGGGACGCCGAGTACGAGAGGGCCAGCGAGCTGGCCGCCCGGACCGGGTGCCCCCTGGTCCGCAAGCCCTTCGAGCTCCCCCACCTTCTGGAGGTTCTGGACCAGGTGGCGGTTCGGAACTGACCGGGGGCTCGAAGGCAAGCCCCTCCGCCCGGACGAGGTCTTCCCTGGGGTGGTGGGAACCGAACCCATCAGGCGGCCTGATGGATCTGCCCCTGGGCCATGGCCACGATTCCTT
>JAUQOX010000060.1 GCA_030550695.1 Gemmatimonadota bacterium
TTCGTCATGGCCCCCATCTACCAGGCGTTCGGGCTCCCCCTGGAGGGGATCGGGATCCTCATCGCCCTGGACCTCATCCCCGATATGCTCCTCACCGTGGCCAACGTCACGGGGAACATGGCCGTGACGGCGGTGGTGGGGGGGAGGGGGGAGGGGGGGGAGCCTGCGGTTCCGCTCCCCCGGGAAGGCTCGGAGTAACTGGACCGGTCAGGGGTGGGACGCGCCCAGGGGACAACCGAGCCCCGGCACGCCGGCCCCGTACGCGCCGCGGCGCCCCTGGGTCCAAGGTCCCGCCCCCAAGAGCCCCGGCAGGGGTTCGGCCCCACCCTCTCCGGCGTCCGCGGCGCGGCAGACGCCCGCGGGCGGGACCGGGGGGGTGGGGTCTTCCCCCCAGGCCGTGGAATCTTGCTCGGCCCACTCTTGGGGGGTGCCGGTTGTGGTGGCCATCCACCAGGCCGTTGAGCCTGGGACGGGAAGGAACTTGGCCGACGACCCTCCTGCCGCCGTCAAACGGGAAGCTCGTCTGGTTCCCCCCCTCCCTTCCGCCCCCTCACCCTCGACATTCCCCGCCCTGCCCTGCACTTTACCGCACATATCCGCCGTTGGACCGGGCAAGAGGAGGTAGATCGAAGGATCCGCCCCCCTCCCCCTTTACTGTGAGGTAGCCGCCATGCCGTGCACCCCTCCTCCCTCAGGCGTTCGCCGGGTCTTTTGGCCGTCGGTACTCGGGCTGAGCCTCCTGGCCCTCCTGACCCATCCCGCCTTCCTGGCCTCCCAAACCCAACCGGTGGACCAGGAATACACGGCGAAGATCCGCGAATTCACCACGGAGCCGTTCTTTTTGACCCCTTACGTGGACTACCTTCCGGCCTCAGCCACCGTGCCCACCCCCCTCAAGTTCCTCGGCTACATCGCGGGGGCCCCGGACGTGCTTACCTACCCCGAAGACATTCACCGCTACATGCGGGCCGTGGCCCAGGCCGCGCCGTCCCGGGTGCGGGTGTTCAGCATCGGCACCACCGAAGAGGGGCGGGAAATGATCCTGGCGGTGGTCACCAGCGAGGAGAACCTGCGCCGTCTGGACGAGTTCAAAGGGATGCTGGTCCAGTTGGCCGACCCCAGGAAGATCGACGAGGCCACGGCTGAACGGCTCATCCGCACGGCGAAACCCATCTACTGGGTCACGGGAGCCATGCACTCGGGCGAGACCGGTTCCCCCGAAATGCTCATGGAGCTGGTCTATCGCCTGGCCGTGGACGAGTCCGATTTCGTGCGGGGGATCCGGGACAACCTCATCTTCATGACCACCCCGGTCCTGGAGGTGGACGGGCGGGCCAAGCAGGTGGACATTGTCATGGCCCGCCGCAAGGATCCCAGCGGGAACTACCCGACCCGCCTGGTGTGGTGGGGGAAGTATGTAGCCCACGACAACAACCGCGACGGGATCGGACTTTCCCTGGCCCTGACCCGCAACATCCACAAAACCTTCCACGAATACAAACCCTTGGTGGTGCACGACCTCCACGAGTCGGCCGCCCATCTCTACGTGTCCACGGGCCGGGGACCCTACAACGCCTGGTTCGACCCCATCGTCATCAACGAGTGGCAGAACATTGCCTACCATGAAGTCAGGGAGATGACCGCCCTGGGAGTGCCGGGGGTGTACACCCACGACTTCTACGACGGGTGGGCTCCCAACTACATGTTCACGGTGGCCAACGGCCACAACGCCATCGGGCGCTTCTACGAAACCCAAGGTGCCGGCGACGGCTCCACCCGGATCGTCCGCAACAACGTGGAGCGCCAGTGGCACCGGCCCAACACCCCCCTCCCCGAGGTGGTCTGGTCCATCCGCAACAACGTGAATTTGCAGCAAAGCGCGCTTCTTCTGGCCCTGCGCTACGTGGCCGACCATCGGGAGGAGTTCCTGCGGAACTTCTATCGCAAGGGGCAGCGCTCCATCGCCAAGGCCACGGCCGAGGGGCCGGCGGCCTACGTCTTCCCCGCCGACGATCCCCGGCCGGCGCTCCAAGCCCGGCTCTTGCGGCTGATGCAGGACCATGCCGTGGAGGTGCACCGGGCCACGGCCCCCTTCAAGGTGGGGAACAAGGAATACGGAGCCGGGAGCTATGTGATCCGCATGGATCAGCCGTATTCGCGCATGGCCGATATGCTGCTGGACAAGCAGTACTACAACCCCGCCGATCCCTCGCCCTACGACGACACCGGATGGACCCTCGGGCCTCTCTTCAACGTGGTCACGGATCGGATCGAGGACACCTCCGTTCTCAGCGTTCCCATGGAGCTGGTCCGGGGGCCGGTGGCGGCGCCGGGTGAAGTCGTAGCTCCCCGGTCCGTCCAGGGCTACGTCATCAACTATGCGGGTGAGGGGAACCTGGCGACGTTCCGGTTCGCCCATCCGGGGCTCAAGATCTTGGCTGCGGAGACGCCCTTCGAGGCCGCGGGTCGCCGGTTCGGAGCGGGGAGCTTCATCATCCCGGTGGAGGGGAATCCGCCCAACCTCCCGGAGGTTCTGGGACGTGCGGCCAAGGAATACGGCTTCGTGGCCCACGGGGTGAGTTCGCTGCCCAATGTCCCCACCCACCCCACCGCCGCCCCCCGGGTGGCCGTGGTGCATACCTGGTCCAATACCCAACAGGAGGGCTGGCTCCGGATCGGGCTGGACGAATACAAGATCCCCTACGACTACGTCTCCATCCACGCCATCCGGGACACCCCCGACCTCAAGAGCAAATGGGACGTCCTGGTCATGGGCCCCTCCACGAACGATCCCTTCGCGCTTCTTCGAGGCATCCAGGGCAGTCGGCCCCAGCCCTGGAAGGCCACCCCCCTCACGCCCAACCTGGGGCGGGAGAACAGCACCGACGACATGCGAGGGGGGATCGAGTATCAAGGGCTCATGAATCTCATCCGGTTCCTGGAACAGGGCGGCGTGTTCGTGACCGTCGGAAACACCTCCGCCTTCCCCATCCATTTCGGGCTGGCCCAGGGGATCTCCATCCGCACTACCCAAGAGCTGTGGGCCCCCGGGGGGGTATTCCGGACCCGTATCACGGACATCCGAAGCCCGCTGGTCTATGGCTACGGCGAGGAGCTAGGAGTGTACTTCAACCGGGGCCCCGTATTCGCCATGGGGAGCGGCGGAGGGTTCGGAGGCGGGGGTGGCGCCGGAGCCGGAACCCAGGCGGCGATCCGCCCTTCCACGGACGGGAGCACCACCGCCCGGCGCACGGGGCGCGGCGATGCCAACGATCCCGACATCGTCCAGGGCCGGCCCAGGGACCTGGGCCGGGCGGGGGTGGAGGCCTTCCAGGCCCAACAGCGGGGTCAGCCTTCCCGGGGCGTGGGGTTGGAGCCCCAAGAAGGGGCCGGTCCCGGCGGAGGGGCTTCCGCCGGTGCCGGCGTCCGCATCGTCGCCCGTTTCCCGGCGGATCCCACCCAGCTCCTCATCAGCGGAGGGCTGGTGGCGGGCCGGGAAATGGCCAATGCCCCGTCGTTGGTGGATGCCAAAGTGGGCAACGGCCATGTGGTGATGTTCAGCTTCAACCCCTTCTGGAGGGGCGAGACCCTGGGGAGCTACGGCCTGCTGTTCAACGCTCTCCTGCACCACCAGCACCTGGACGCGGGAAGGTAGGGCCGAAAGCCCCCCTTCCGCCAAGCCGCGCGGGTCGGCCTGGACGGAGGCCGAGGGGTTAGGGGATCGGCCCCGAGGTGGTGCCGGGTGTCCGCTCGGACCCTCGACGGGCCGGCAGGGGCCCCGGCACAAGCCGGGGCCCTTTTGCTTGTGGGGACTTACAAGGCCTTCGGCGGGAAAGCCGCCTCAGGTTCCCGCAAAGACTTCCGCCACCCCGTCGTTCTCCTCTGGCCCGGCCGGTGCCGCCAAATGGTGGCTGGCCCGCCACCCATGGTAGACCACCCGGTCGAGCCACCTGAGGGCCTCCAGCCGCTGGAGAGCCTCGCCCGGCGAGGCTTCGCCTCGGGCCGCCGAAGCCAGGACCTCCAGCCGGCGGGCCCGGCGATGCTCGGCCAGCCCCTGGGAGAGCCCTCGCAACCGGTCAACCGACAAGGCTCCCTCCCCCATGAGCTCTCCCTCCACCTGGGCCAGGGTGTCGGCCACCGAAGCCCCCCAGGTCTCCAGGTCGTCTCCCTGGAACCAGCGCCGGTGGGGAGCCTCCCTCAGGGCCTCCCCCAGCCGGTCCAGATGGTCCACGGCATGGAGAACGCTCAAATGCCGGGCGTGTTCCCGGGCCATGGCCGGCGAAGTCCGGAGATGTCGGAGGAAGTCGCGAACCTCCCTGAGTCCATCCTCCAGGTCGTCCAAATCCGGAGAACCGCCGGTGCCGCCGGTCCGGCCCAGGATCTCCCGGGCCGCCCGAAGCTCCGCCGCGGCGATGGCCCGAGCCGCCCGCCGGGCCGCTTCTACGGCCACAGCGGGAACTTCCGAGACCGAAGGATCCAAATTCCCGGTAAAAGGTGAGCCCTGGGCGGGCACCAATCGGGTCACCCACGCTGCGAATTGCCCAGCCACCGGAAGGAGGAGGATCACACCCAGGAGGTTGAACACGGTGTGAAACGCCGCCACAGCCACCGCCGGGTCCTCCCATCCGGGCAGAGGCCCTCCTTGCCCCACCAGCCGGAGAAAGGCCGGAGCCAGGAGGAACGCCGCCCCTCCCGCCACCACGTTGAAGAGGATGTGGGCCACGGCGGTGCGTTTCGCGGCCACCGACGCTCCCACCGCCGCCAGGGCCGCCGTGACCGTCGTCCCCAGATTCTGGCCGATGACCAGCATGACGGCCTGGTTCAGACCGATGGTTCCCGAATGCAGCGCCGTGAGGGTGGTGGCCACAGCCGCGCTGGAGGACTGGAGGACCACCGTCATGGCCATCCCCACGCCTACCAACGCCAATTTCCCAAAGAGGGTGGCGCCGGGGAACCGGCCGGGATCCAGTCGCTGACTCAGACCTCCCATCCCTTCCTGTAGCAGATCGATCCCCACGAAAATCACGCCGAACCCCGCCACGGCCAGCCCGAGGGACGCCCCACGGCCCTTCAGCAGGAACCGGCTCAAGGCGCCCAACCCAACCAGGGGAAGGGCCATAGCCGAGAGGCTGACCTTGAAGCCCAGGAGGGAAACGATCCAACCGGTGCTGGTGGTCCCCAGGTTGGCGCCGAAAATGAGCCCTACGGCCTGGGTGAAGGTCAGGAGTCCGGCGCTTACGAAACCGATCGTCGTAAGGACGGTGGCCGAGGAGGACTGGATCAGCATGGTGATGACCACCCCCGTGAGCATGGCCTTGGCCGCGCCCCCGGTGAGTTGCTCCAACCGGCGACGCAGGGCATCCCCGGCGGCCGCCTTGAGGCCTTCGGTCATGAGGATCATCCCCAGGAGGAACAGACCGATGCCTCCCAACAGGGTTCCGATCATGGCTGCACCTCCCGTTCTCCTCTCCAGGACACCGAAGACTCCGGGGTGCGGCGTCCGCCCCCCCGTCCAGGGAACGGGGGACCGGCGAGCCCGCCTCGGCCGATGCTCCCCGAGGCCCCCGAGGCCGGTCGGCCCCGCCCCCCTTGCCCAACCCCTCACCGCCCGCTAACCAGTAGGAACCACCTCTTCCCCCGGAGGCCTCCATGGAAATCAAGATCGTCCCCCTCCCCATCCCCCACGGCCTGAACATCATCCTCGGCCAATCCCATTTCATCAAGACCGTGGAAGACCTTTACGAGATCCTGGCGGGGGCTTCGCCTCACCTGAAGTTCGGCCTGGCCTTCTGCGAGGCGAGTGGACCTTGTCTGGTCCGCTACGACGGGAACGACGAGGAACTGGCCCGCCTGGCCTCCGATACCGCCCTTTCCCTGGGCTGCGGGCACACCTTCGTCGTCTATCTTCGGGACGGCTTCCCCATCAACGTGCTGAACGCCCTCAAGGCCTGCCCCGAGGTGTGCCATATCGTGGCCGCCACCGCCAACCCCCTCCAGGTCATCGTGGCCGAAACCGACCAGGGCCGGGGGATCCTTGGTGTGGTGGACGGCTTTGGACCGAAAGGGTTGGAAGGAGAGGAAGAGAAGGCGGCCCGGCGGGAGTTCCTGAGGAGGATCGGCTACAAGCGCTGAGGCCCCGCCTTCCTCCCCCCCCTTTCGCAGGCGGGGCCTCCTTACCAGGTTGAATAATCCAACCCTGTCAAGGAGGCTCCCGCCATGTTGCGTTTCCTCTCGTCCCCGAGGGGCCGTATCCTCCACACCGGCCGTCGCCTCTTCCCTGCTCTGGTCCTGACCCTTGCCTTGCCGGCCTGCCGCGAAGCTCCGGATAGGGGACCCACCCCCAGTCGCATCAGCGGCCATGAGAACCCGCTGTTGGCGGAATGGCACACCGACTTCGGGGTTCCCCCCTTCGACCTCATCCGGAACGAACACTATGAGCCTGCCTTCCGCGAGGCCATGGCCCGCCACAAGGCCGAGATCGAGGCCATCGTCAATCATCCCGAGCCCCCCACCTTCGAGAACACCATCGTGGCCTTGGAGCGGAGCGGCGCCTTGCTCCGGCGCGTCTCCAGGGTGTTCGGTGCGGTGAACGCCGCCCACACCAACGACACCCTGCAAGCCGTGGATCGCACCCTGGCTCCCCTTCGGGCCGCCCATTCCGACGACATCACCCTGAACCCCATCCTGTGGGAACGGGTGCGGACGGTGTTCGAACAACGGGCCGAACTGGGACTTGACGCGGAGCAGGAGAGGCTCCTGGAAGAGACCCACAAACGCTTCGTGCGGGCGGGCGCCGCCTTGAGCGAGGTGGCCAAGGCCCGGGTGCGGGAAATCAACGGGGAATTGGCGGAACTCACCACCCGCTTCGGGGACAACGTCCTGGCCGAAACCAACGCCTTCGAGCTGTTGGTGACGGATTCTGCCGATCTCGGCAACCTTCCGGCCAACTTGGTCTCGTTGGCCGCGGAGAAGGCTCGGGCCGCAGGCCACCCCCAGGGATGGCTCTTCACCCTGGATCGCCCGAGCATCGAGCCGTTCCTGGACGCCTCGCCCAACCGGGATCTCCGGCGGCAGATCTTCACCGCGTACCTCATGCGGGGCGACAACGACAACGAGCGGGACAACAAGAAGATCCTGGCCAGGATCGCGGCCCTGCGAGCCGAGAAGGCGGCCTTGATGGGCTATCCCACCCACGCCCATTTCGTGCTTGCGGACGCCATGGCCGAAACTCCGGAACGGGTGATGGCGTTCCTGGAGCAGGTCTGGAAGCCGGCCCTGGAGGTGGCCAAGAAGGAGAGGAGTGACCTCCAGGCGTTGATGAACCAGGAGGGGGTGGCCGGGAAGCTGGAGGGCTGGGATTGGCGCCACTACACCGAGAAGGTGAGAAAGGCCCGTTACGACCTCGATCAGGAGGCATTGCTCCCTTACTTCGAGGTGAATGCCGTTCGGGACGGCGTGTTCATGGTGGCGGGCCGTCTATATGGGCTCACCTTCCATGAGCGCCCTGAACTGCCCCGCTGGCATCCGGACCAGCAGGTTTTCGAGGTGCGGGAGGCCGACGGTAGACACCTGGGAGTCCTGTACCTGGACTTCTTTGCCCGGCCGAGCAAGCGCCAGGGGGCGTGGATGAATTCCCTACGGGTGCAGTCCAAACTGGATGGCCCCGTTTCGCCCATCGTAACGGTGAATTTCAACTTCCCGGCCCCGGCCGGGGGCCAGCCCTCCCTCATCGGCTTGGACAACGCCCTGACCTTGGCCCACGAAATGGGTCACGCCCTCCACGGGCTCCTGTCCGACGTCACCTACGAGTCCCTGGCGGGGACGGCGGTGCCCCGGGACTTCGTGGAGCTGCCCTCCCAGATCATGGAGAACTGGATGACCGAGCCCGAGGTGCTGCGCGCCTACGCCCGTCATTATCAAACCGGCGAGCCTCTCCCCGACGCCGTCATCGAGAAAATCCAGGCCAGCGCCACCTTCAACCAGGGTTTCGCCACGGTGGAGTTCATTGCCGCGGCTTTCCTGGACATGGCGTGGCACACCCTGAGCCGGCCGGTGGAGCACGAAGCCCGAGCCTTCGAGCAGGACGAGATGGCACGCATCGGCCTGATTCCCGAGATCCCGCCCCGGTATCGGAGCACCTACTTCAACCACATTTTCAGCGGCGGTTATTCGGCCGGTTATTACAGCTACCTGTGGGCTGAAGTGTTGGACAAGGATGCCTTCCAAGCTTTCAAAGAGACGGGGAACCTGTTCCATCCGGAGGTGGCGGCCCGGTTCCGCAGGGAAATCCTGGCTCGGGGGGGGACCCGCCCCGGCATGGAGCTCTACCGCAACTTCAGGGGTCGGGAACCGAGCATCCAGGCGCTCCTGGAGGCCAGGGGGCTGACGGGCTCGGAAAACGGAGGCTATTGATTTCGGCGCATTTCCAGGGCGAAATTATGCGCTTAGGTCGGCTTGGTACGATGGTTCCGTGATCTCGACGACCTCCAACAACGAAAGGACGCCCATGAATACCCGACGCTTCTTGGGACTCGCGCTGGCCTTGGTCCTTCTGGCCCCCACGGGTGCCCTTGCCCAGGATGCGAAGAGCCCCATCCGGGGACCTTGGCAAATCGCCTTTTATGTCGGCGGCTTCGACGACGATTATGAGTTCGACCCCGACGGCAGCCGGTTCTTCATCGACCCGGACCGGAACCTCCTCTTCGGCGGCCTGTTGGCCTACCAGCTGCCCTACAACTTCTGGCTCGGGGCCGAGGGGCGGTACGTTCCCCTGGACATCCGTCCGAAGGCCGGCGGCCTCAGGGACCTGAACGCCTACTTCGGGAACGCCTTGTTGGGCTACGACGTGAACCTCCACAAGTACGCCCAACTCTACGCCGTCGGCGGTCTGGGCCTGGCCCATTGGCGCCCCGACGGTCTGGATGCGGAGACCGACTTCGCCTTCACCTACGGCCTCGGAACCCGGCTGTTCTTCAACGACAACCTGGCCTTGGTGGGCGAAGTCAGGATGCATCAGATCAACAAGGCCATGCAGAATACCAGCCGCACCATCCTGGGATACGGTAACGGCGAGACCTTCTGGGGATGGGCCTTCACCGGCGGGTTGGCCTACTACTTCGGAGCCAAGGATTCGGACAAGGACGGGGTCAAGGACAAGGACGACGCCTGCCCCGACACCCCCCGGGGGGTGCAAGTGGACGCCCGGGGCTGTCCGGTGGATTCCGACGGTGACGGGGTGCCCGACTATCTGGACAAGTGCCCCAACACCCCCAGGGGAGCTACGGTGGACGCCGACGGTTGCCCCATGGACTCCGACGGGGACGGGGTCTACGACGGCCTCGACCGCTGCCCCAACACCCCCAGGGGAGCCACGGTGGATGCCCACGGCTGCCCCATGGACTCCGACGGGGACGGGGTCTACGACGGCATCGACCAGTGCCCCAACACGCCCGCAGGTACCCCGGTGGATGCTCGGGGCTGCCCGATTCCCCAGCCCACCCCTCCCCAGCCGGAGGTGCGGAGCTATACCTTCGAGGACATCTACTTCGAGTTCGACTCGGCGGTGATCACTCCCGAGGGGCAGAGGAAGCTCCGGGCCATCGGGGACACCCTCATCACCATCCCCAACGCCTCCATCGAGGTCCATGGCCACACCGACTCCACCGGCGACGAGGCCTACAACATGGGTCTGGGACGGCGCCGCGCCGAGGCAGTACGGGACTTCCTGGTGAAGACTTTCAACCAGCTGCGGGCTGAGCAGTTCACCGTGCGGAGTTTCGGCGAGACCCAGCCCGTCGCCGACAACGCCACCCGGGAAGGTCGGGCCAGGAACCGGCGGGTGGAGATCAAGCTCGTCGGGCGCTGACCCCCCCGCGCCACACCAGGGCCCTTTCTCGCAGGGGCTCCGGCCGAAAGGCCGGGGCCCCTTCCGGTTTTGTCATGGTCCCTGGCCTAGGGTAAGAAGCAGCCGGCCACGAACGCCGATGGGCGGGGGGCAGGGGGAGGGGATTCGGGCAACTACCGGCGGCCCTCCGGACGCCCGGACACCACCAACAGGGCGGCTCCGCCCGGGAAGGAGCGATAGAGGGCGCCCAGGTCGGAAGGAGCCAAGGCCAGACGGATGGAGATGGCATCGGTCCGCCAGGGCTCCCGCCTGAACCACTGGCTGACCCTGGTGAGGGGTCCCGGCCGCCGAATCTCTCCCGATGCCTTGCCGGCGGACGGTACGGGGACCGAAGGGCCGGGGAACCCCTGGGGGGAGGGCGACGGCGGCGGTGTTTCTTCTCCTCGGACGAGGAGCAACCCCCTTCCACCCTGGAAGCGCACCCGAAACGCCTCGGGGGTGGGCACCGCCTCCTCCGGTGTGGGGGGCAGGTAGTTCACGGCACCGGAAGGATCAGGGGGGGTGACCGTATCGGCCCGGATGATCACCCTCGGGCGCCGAACGGCAGGCAGCACCCGGGCACCTTCCCAAACCGTATCCAGGGAAGCCCAAAGACGGAGCCTCCCACCCCCCAGGCGCCGCGACCTCACGAGCACCTCCTGGAGAGGGTACTCCCGGAGTATGGCACCGTGGGACTTCAAGACGAGCTTGTGGGCCTCGAGATCCAACAGGAAGTAGGGACTACCCCGGGAGGCGAGCTCCAGCTCCAAGGCCAGAAGGCGGTTTTCCCAACGGAGAGCCTCCAGCTCCGTCGCCCCTTGCGCCCCTTTGCCCTCCGGCGGGTTTTCCCCCCTCCCACACCCCAGTAGGCCGGCGCTCGCCGCCAGGGAAAGGGCCACGACGACTCCCCCCCCTAGCCCCCTCGCCCGGCCACAAGCCATCTCCGGTCCGGCCGTCTTCAAAAGATGAACACCTGACTGCCCGGACCGGTGTGGCGCACCAGCACCCTCAGGTCCTCCCGCCCTACCCGAATACATCCGTGGGTCACGCTCCGGCCCAGCAAGCGTTCGTAGAGGGTTCCGTGAATCATGTAGCCGTCCCCGAGGTCCAAGGCATACTCACCCAAAGAACCGTACTCCCGCCGCTCCGACAGACGGGTGGGGATGGGCTTCCCCTCTTCCAGGAATGCCCAGTCCGGCTTGGTCCAAACAGGGTCGGGGCGTTCGGAAAGGATGGTGAAACGCCCCGCCGGGGTGTCGAAAACCCATTGCCTTTTCTGCCCGGTGGTCTCCTGGAGGACGGCCCCGGAGCCAGTGGAGATCACCCCCTCCAGGAGAAGGGAATCCCCCTTCCGGAGGAAAATGCGGTTGTTCCCCCTGTCCACCACAATGTAGGCGCCCCGGGGCCGGTGGGCCGCGAGGGCCGCTTGTAGCCGCCTCCGTTCCCGTTCCAGCTCAACCCTGGAGACCGGCGCGCCGGCCCCGTCAGCACCGGCGGAGGAGCGGGGCCCGAGGGAGGTCCCGCTCGAAAAGATGGACCGGGGCCGGACCGCGACCAGCTCCGCCGGCGTGTAAGTCGTGCTCCCCCACGCGAACCAAAGAGAGCCGCCCACCCCCAGGGCCAGCAAGACCCCCGCGACGACCTTCCGCCGGGAAAGGGGAACGCCCCCCAGGCCCCGACGATCCTCACCGGGGGCCTCCCACCATTTCGTCGCCCTTCCCAAGATCCTCCCCCACCGGCGGCCCACCAGGGGGAGCCCACCCTCACCGCTCACGAAAGATCCTCCTGGCCACCGCAGAGAACGCTCCGTCCGTCCCGTCGGCCCCCACGATGGTCACGGGCGTTCCGACCCGCACCATGCGGAACAGTTCGTCCATTTCCGCGTTGGTCACCGCCACGCAACCGTTGGTCCAATCCTCCCCCCGCCCTCCCTCACCGTGGATCTCGATGAGGGCCCCGGGAGAGGCGTGGGCGGGAATGATGCCCGCCTCCTTGGCGGCTCGGATTCGCCGAAGATCCTCGGCGGTGGGATAATCCAGAAGGAGAGCCCGGTAGTATTGGGACTGCCCCCGGTCCTTGAGCTGCTTGATCTTGTAGCGCCCTTCCGGGGTCGCCTGGTCGCCCTGCCGGTATTTCTGGGCCAAGTTGTTCACGCCGAGGTCCACCCGGTACGTCCGGATGGGCCGTCCGTCGCGGTAGACAGTCATGAGGTTCTTTTCCTTGACCACCACGATGGCCACGTCCCTATGGTCCCGGGACCAGGCCACCGTTTCGGCAATCCAGCCTTTCCAGATGCGTATACGCTCCTCGTCGGCGAATCGTAGGAACGCCTCTCCTAAAGAACGCCCCGCGAGCTCCGCGTCCTCGAAGGCCTTCAAGGCCAGCTCCTCTGCCCGGTCGTATTCCCCGGACTCCAACAGGCTGGAGGCCTCGACGAACTTCATGCGGGCCCGGGTCAGGAAGGTCCGGGGCTCCCTGGGAAACGCAGCTCGGGTCTCCAGTTCGTCCATGAGGTCCAAGGCCCGGGAAACCCGGGCAAGGGCCTCGACGGCCTGCCGCTTCCGCTCCTCGACCGCCCTTTCCCCTTCCTCCACGGCCCGCCGGGCGTAGGAAGCCGCCTGGTCCAGGAGGGAACGGGCGTCGGCGAGGTCCCGCAAAAAGAACCATCGCGCCTGCTGACGCCGCAGCTCCCCCAGGCCGGCCCGGTAGAGCCCTTCCGCCTCCACCAGGGGGCCCCGCGCCCAGCGGGCCGCCTGCGACCTCCGGGCCGCGTTCACAGCCCGTTCCGCTTCGGCCACCCAAGAGGGATCGGGCTGCGCCTGTCGCCACCGTCCATACAACCAGCTCCCCCCGGCGAGGAGCGCGCCCCCCGCCAGAAGGATCCATCGACCCTTACGGGCCCACCAAATCTTTTGGGGGGAGACCGCATGCCTTCGGGCAGCGGCCCCCCCCCAACGGACTGGACGGCCGAACACCCCTGCCGACAGGAGACTAACGGATCCGAGCCTGCATGGCGGCTTCCACGGCCGCCTTGACACTCTGGATGGTGGCCTGGGCCCCTTCCAGCTTGGACTTGGCGTCCATGTACTTACCCTCGCCGAAGGCCGTCTCGCCTTCGGAGATGGTGGACGCCGCCGCGTCCAGATCGCCCTGCAGGGCTGCCAGATCCATAGCCGATCCCTTGCCACGGGGCGCCCTGGCCAGCAGGGACCGAGCCTCTTCCAGGCTCAGCTTCACGGCATCCATCATGGCCGCGACTTCCTGCCTGACGGCCTCCTTGTTGGCCGCCGCCTCGGCGGCCACCTGCTCGGCCTGGCTCTTGATCTGGTTGGCGAGTTCCTGGGCCCTCGTGTAGGAACGGGTCAGGGCAAACTTCTCCGCCTGGGCCTTCAGCTCGGCATCCAGCTGGGCCTTGAGATCCCTGACGGAGGCCAGGCTGGCCGAGGCATAGGTTTCGGCCTCAGCGGCCACGGCAGCGGC
>JAUQOX010000328.1 GCA_030550695.1 Gemmatimonadota bacterium
GTGATCTCTCCCGAAGGGTGCGCGGCCATCCTTTGGCGCACCGCGGCCGAAAAGGAGAGGGCAGCCCAGGCCTTGAAACTCACCTCCCGCGACCTTTTCGAGAGGGGCATCGTGGAGGAAGTCATCCCCGAACCCCCGGGGGGGGCCCACTCGGACTGGGACGAGACCGCCCGGCGGGTCAAGGAGGCCCTGACGCGCCATCTCGAGGAGCTCTCGGCCTTGGACCCCGAAACCCTCGTTCGGCAGCGGCAGGCCAAGTACGAAGCCATCGGAGACTGGGAAGGCAAGGAGTAGTCCCCCATGGCAGGCCTGGCGGAAGTGCGCTTCAAAGGTGTCCGGAAGGAGTACTTCTCCAGCGCCGGGGTCTCCTTGAAGCCCGGCGACATGGTGGTGGTGGAAGCCCCCCGGGGGGAAGACCTGGGGGAGGTGACGGCCCTGGGGAGCTTGGCGGAGCGGAAATGCTCGGCTTCGGGGGGATGCCCCACCCCGGAGCCGGAGCGGCGCGTCTTGCGGCTGGCCGAACCCGCAGAAGTGGCGCGGCTACGGGAACTCCGAAAGGGGGAGGAGGAGGTTTGCCGGCAGGCCCGGGAGGTGGTGAACCGACATAACCTCAAGATGAAAATCACCGAAGCGGAGTGGCAGTTCGACGGCAAACGCCTGATCCTCTACTTCACAGCGGAGCGGCGCGTGGACTTCCGCGACCTGGTCCGGGACCTGGCGCGGACCTTCCGGACCCGCATCGAGCTCCGCCAGATCGGGGTCCGGGACGAGGCCGCGCTGCTGGGGGGAGTGGGCCGGTGCGGGCGGGAGCTGTGCTGTGCCACCTGGCTTCCCGAACTCAAGCCGGTCAGCCTTCAACTGGCCAAGGACCAGCGCTTGTCCCTGAACCCCGCCCAGATCTCCGGCTGCTGCGGGCGCCTCATGTGCTGCCTCATGTACGAACATCAGAACTATGTGGAAGCCCGCCGTCGCTTCCCCAGGGAAGGGAAAACCTTGCGGACGCTCCGGGGCCAGGAAAAGGTGGTGGCCCTGGACATCTGGGGGGAACGGATCACCCTCAAGGACGAGGAAGGTAACCGCCGCATCCTGACGCTGGAGGAGCTCAAGGCGGAGGTGGCGGGGGCCAGCCGGGGGGAGCCGGCCGGCGGACCCGGCCCCAAGACCGATCATCCCAAGGACCGGGAACGACGTGAGCACCCCTAAGAAATACTACATCACGACGGCCATCGACTACGCCAACGGCCCCCCCCATCTGGGGCACGCCGTGGAGAAGATCGGGGCGGACGTCATGGCCCGCTATCACCGCCAGAAGGGTGAGGACGTGCACTTCGTGGTGGGGATGGACGAGCACGGCCTCAAGGTGTATCAGAGCGCCCAGCGGGCCGGCCTCACCCCCCAGGAGTGGGTCGACCGGATCGCCGAGGAATTCCGCCAGGCCTGGGCTCGCCTGGGAATCAGCTACGACGACTTCATCCGCACCACCCAGCCCCGCCACCACCGGGGAGTCCAGGAGCTCATCCGCCGCATCCAGGCCCGGGGAGACCTCTACCGGGGGACCTATGCGGGCCACTACTGCGTGGGCTGCGAGGGCTACAAGACCCCCGATGAGCTCGAGCCTGACCTCCAGGGCACCCTTCGGTGCCCCGTCCACCCCACCCTGGACGTCCAATGGATGGAAGAGGAGAACTGGTTCTTCCGTCTTTCGGCCTATCGTGATCCCCTTCTCCGGCTCCTGGACGAGAGGCCCGAGTTCGTGCAGCCGGAGATCCGGCGCAACGAGATCCGGAACGTCCTGGAGGGAGGGCTCGAGGACATTTCCGTGTCCCGGGCCAGGCTCCCTTGGGGGGTCCCCTGGCCGTCGGATCCGGAACACATCGTCTACGTGTGGCTGGACGCCCTCACGAACTACCTGACCGCCGCGGGCTTCCCCGACGAGGGGTACGAGAAGCTATGGCCCGCCGATGTCCACGTGATCGGAAAGGACATTACCCGCTTCCACTGCATCTACTGGCCCGCTTTTCTGATGAGCGCAGGGGTGGAACTCCCCCGGACCGTGTGGGCCCATGGGTTCGTGACCTACGGCGGCCACAAGCTGTCGAAATCGGCAGGAGTCGCCTTCGGTCTCCCGGAAGCCATGGAGCGACACGGGCCCGACGCCTTGCGCTACTATCTGCTTCGGGAGGTCCCCTGGAACGGGGATGGGGCCATCACCCGGGAACGCTTCGACGAGCGCTACACGGCCGAGCTGGCCAATGACCTGGGGAACTTGGCCAACCGGACCCTGGCCATGATCCAGCGCTACCAGGATGGCGTGATTCCCCCGGGGGAATCCGGACCCTTGGAGGAGGTCTGCCGAGCCACCTTGGCCCGCTATCGGGAGGTAATGGACGCCCATCTCCTTCACCTGGGAATTGCCGCCGCCCTGGAGCTCTCGTCGGAAGCCAACACCTTCGTGGAGGTCCGGGCCCCGTGGGCCTTGGCCAAGGAACCGGAGCGGGCCCCGGAGCTGGAAGCCACCCTGGCTTCCCTGGCCCGGGCCCTCTTGGTTTTAGCCACCCTCCTTCACCCGGTCCTTCCTGGGAAGATGAACGAGCTGGCCCACAGGCTGGGAGTGCCGCAAGTTCCCACATTGCAGGAAGTTCTGGATTTTCCCCTGGAGGGTCGCCGGGTCCGACCCGGCCCGCCCCTCTTCCCCCGCCCCGATCTGGCCTCGACCAGGGGCTAGGTCTCCCTGCCTGCCCACCGCCGTTCCCCCTGGTTGACAGGGGGAACGCCCCCGGCGTAGTTTGGGGCCCATCTGCGGAGGCACAAGCGATCCCATTCCCTCTGGGGACCGAGAGCCCCGAGGGAACCTGTCTCCCTAGGACGATCTTGGCCGGAAGCGAATGACCGAGAGACGCTGGACCCTCCTTCTTCTGGAAGACCGC
>JAUQOX010000329.1 GCA_030550695.1 Gemmatimonadota bacterium
AAGGGGAAACGGCCGCTCACGAAACGCGAACGGGATCCTTACCGGCCGTCCCTTCCCCTCCTCGGCCCACCTCGAGCACTATAGGTCTCAACCCCGGAGGGGCGCGGGGTGTCTAGACCAGAACGGCTCCTTTCGACGCAAAGCTCTTCCACCGCAAGGGGGTGACGGCATGATGGGGAAGGCCCGAGGCGACTTGGGAACGAGACGGCGGCTCCGGTGGTCTTGGTTCGGTCTCCTGATGGGGCTCCAGGCGACGGCGGTGCCGCCCCTGGGGGCCCAGGGGGGCCGCGGCCCCATGGACCTCACGTTGGAGCGTATGGTGGAGCTGACCCTCAGTTCCTCCTTCCGCATCCGCAACCTCGTCCTGGATGTCCGCAGGGAGCAGCTCAACCTCCAGGCCGAACGGGCCCGCCTCAAGTCCAGTGTGGAGATGAACCTTGCGGTGCCCTCGTTCCGGATGACCTCGGAGCCCCGCTGGAACTCGGTGCTTCAGCGCAACGAGATCGTTCAGGAGAACAGCCGGCGCTGGGAGGGGGAGCTTTCCGTACGCCAGCCGGTGATCCTCTTCGGTTACCCCACCAACGGCTACTTCTCCTTCAACAACCGCATGTACCGCTACCTGCAGATCGACCGCAACGGGAACGAGGACATCCGCTATTACAACCGCTATTACCTACGCTACACCCAGCCGCTTTTCCAGCCCAACTCCCTGCGGAACAGTCTCGAGCAGGCCAAACTCAACCTGGAGCGTTCGGAGCTGGGATTTCAGGAGGATGTGCTGGGGGTGGTGGACGAGGTCTCCCGGGAGTACTTCGACCTTTTCCAGATCGCCGTCCGCCGGGACAACCGCCGCGCCCTGGTGCGCTACTTGGAGCGGGCCCTGGAGTTGGCCAGGGACTTGGCCGCCACGGACCCTGCCCGGAGCCTCGAGGTGGACCAGATCCAGGTGGAGCTGGCCAACGCCCGGGAGCAGGTACAACAGTCGGAGAGCAACCTACGCCTGCGCCTTGCCTCGGCCAAGCAACGCCTGGGGCTTTCGGAAGCGGATTCCGTGGTCATCGAGCCCGTCCTCACGTTTTCGCCGGTGCCCATTGACGTGGACGAGGCCACGCGCTACGCCATGGACCTCACCCCCCGCATGCGACAACTGACCATCGGGCTTCGCCAGAGCGAACTGCGCCTGGAGGAGACCAAGAGCCGGGGGGGGTTCCGGGTGGACCTGGCCTTGAGCTACGGAAGGGAAAAGAGGGACGAGATCTTCGACCACCTCTGGGTCCGGCCCGACAACTCCTACACCCTTGACGTGAACGCCTCTCTGCCCGTATGGGACTGGGGGGCCCGCAAAGCGAGGCTCGAAGCTGGCCGCATCGGAATCGAGCAGGCCCGACTTCGCATCGAGGAAGCCCAGATCCAAATCATTTCCAACGTCCGCAACGAGGTCCTCAACGTCCAGGAGTTCGAGGGCCGCACCATGGCCATGCGGGACAACCTGGAGCTGGCCCGACAGGTGAGCGAAAACAGCTTCCAGCGGTACGAAGCGGGCTCCATCCCCGTGACGGACCTCATCCTGAACCTCCGCCGGGAGATGGACACCGCCGAGAACCTCTCCGACGCCTACGTGGGCTGGCGGAGGGCCCTGGTCCGGCTCCAGCGCCTCACCTATTTCGACTTCGAGCGGAGGGTGCCCGTGCTGGAACGCTACGGCATCCGGGGGACCACGGTGGCGGTGAACGGGGCGGCAGACGGGACGGGCCGGTAAGGAGGGGGGCCGGGGCTGGATCTTCCCGGCCCCCTTTCTCCTTCCGGGTGTGGAGGGGGCCCGCCGGTGCGGGTCCCCGTCTCTTCCGGAGCGTCTTCCGGCTCTGCCTCAGCCTCCCACCTGATGCATCCAGATATCTTCCAACACCACGATGGAGCGGATCATTTCCCTTCCGTCCACCGTCATCTTCACCAGGTAGGTTCCCGGCGGCACCAAAGCCCCTTGCTGGGCCTGGCCGGCTCCCGGCTGCTGTCCGCCGGCTCCCGCCTGGGCGGCGGCCGGCGGATCCCGCCGCAGGTTCCACTGCACCCGGTGGATTCCGGCATCCGCCGGCCCCGTGAGGGTTCGGACCGGCTCACCGGAAGCCGTGGTGATGACGAGGGTCACGGGCCGGGTGCCCAAACTCCTGGGCAGGTAATAGCTGATGGCGGTTCCTGCCGGAGGATTGGGGGCCCGGAACACCTTGGATCCGCCCAGGCTGGTACCTTCCTGGGCGTTGGTGAGCCACTGCACCGCGGGGCGTACCTCGAACAGGTAGGGTCCGCCGGCGGCCACCTCGGGGGTGAACTGCTGGAGGGGGGTGATGTCGTCCAGGATGTAGATGCTCCGTCCATGGGTGCCGACAACCAGGTCGTTGTCCCGGGGATGGACCAGAAGGTCGTCCACCCGCACCGTGGGGAGCCCGTTCTGGAAGCGCTTCCACTCCTTGCCCCCGTCCAGGGAGATGAAGAGGCCGAACTCCGTGCCCACGTAGAGAAGGTGCGGGTTCTTGGGGTCCTCCAGCACGACGTTGATGTTCCCCCTGGGGAGGTTACCCGCAATGGACTGCCATGTCTTACCGTAGTCCCGGGTGACGAACAGATAGGGGTTCCAGTCCTCGTAGCGGTGGTTGTCCAACGACACGTAGCACACCGCGGGGTTGTGGGCCGAGGGCGCCACCCTGGACACCTGATAGTGCGTTGCGGGTCCAGGGATGTTGGGAGCCACGTTGGTGAAGGTTTTTCCGCCGTCGAAGCTTACCTGCACATTGCCGTCGTCCGTGCCCACCCAGATGAGACCGGGTTGGCTCGGGGACTCGGCCAGGGTGGTGATGTTGCCGTAGTTGGCCAGGCCGTCGTTCTTGGAGGTCATGTACTCGCTTCCCCT
>JAUQOX010000330.1 GCA_030550695.1 Gemmatimonadota bacterium
GTCTTGTGTTAGGAGCCACGGCGGGGTGCCGCCGTAACACAGCCCCCCCGCCCCCCCTGGGGGGGGTGCCCCCGCCAAGCTCCGGCAGGGAACCCCGTTCGTGGGGTTCCCTTGCCTTTCCCCCCGTGGGCCTTCCCCGGCCCTCCTTCACCCTTTTTCCCCTGGGCCGGGCCGCCGTATCGTTCCATGACACCTGAACCGGCCAAGAGCGTTAACCGGAGGAGGCGGCAGGGCACGAATTCTGCTGGAATGGATCTTCCAAGGGCGGTATCCCTTAACCGTCGGGCCTTCACTTTGTTCCGGGATCCTTCCATGGCCAACATCGTGGTGTTGTACTGCAAGAAGATTCAGGACCATTCCTGTGTGGCCTGCGCCAAATGTTTCAAGGGGATGGACGAGAGGTCGGGCGAGTTCGCCCGTTACGAAGGGGAGGACCTCCACCTGGTGGGCCTCACCGACTGCGGCGACTGCCCGGGCCTGGCAGTCCCCCGGCTGAAATTGTTGGGCGAGGTGGCCCGCATGCTGGACCGCCCCATCGAAGCGGTTCACCTGGGTACATGCGTGAAGACGGCCATGGAAACCGGCGGCTGTCCGCTGGACTTCGACGAACTCCGGTTCCTTGTGGAGCAGAAGTTCGGTTACCGCGTCGTCCTGGGGACACATCCGTATTAGAGATGGGTGGAGTCAGGCTGGCTCTTCCGGGGGGGGCGTGGATGACCGCCAGGGCGTCCTTCCTCCTTCACCGTGGGTCTAGGGCGAGCCGGAGGGGTCCCGAGACGATGCGCGGCCGCTCCGGCCCCAAGGTGGCGATCCTCCTGATGCTGGCTTGCGGGGGTTGCGGGCCGGATTCGCCCCCACCACAGCATCGGGCCGAGGGGAAGGGAGGAAGTGGGCCGTTGCCCGTCCTGGCTCTGGAAATCCGCTACACCTATCGGGATTTGAACCGGGCTTGGGCGTTCTATTCGGAGCTGTTGGGCTTCCCCACCGTGGCCGACCATGGCCTGGCCAAGATCCTCCAGGTTTCTTCCTCTTCGTACCTCACCCTGATGGATGCCTCACTGAGCCCCCACTCCCCCGAAGACCCCAAGACGGTGACCCTTGCTGTGGTGACCGAGGAGGTGGAGGGGTGGTGGGAGTACCTGCAGGAGCAGGGAGTCCCCGTCCATACGCCTCTGAAGCTGGGCAAGGGGCAACCCCACGACGGCTTCGTGGTTCTGGATCCGGAAGGCTACTTCCTGGAGTTCGAGCGCTTCAACCCCCATCCGGAGAACGCGCTTCTGCTCGCCCGTTTGAAGAGGGAGACCAGCCTGTATCCCCCAGCGGGTGGTGATCTCCCCGCAGGTCGGGAGGGGGGACGCCCCCGGCACTTGGGGGTGCAGGCCACCGTGGTGTGGCTCTACTACCGCGACCTTTCCCGTATGGAGGCGTTTTGGACGGAGGCCCTGGATCGGCCGGTCCTGGTGGACCAGGGTTGGGCCAAGGTGGTGGACGTGGCCCCCACCGGCTTCCTGGGGCTGGTGGACGGCAGTCGCGGTCTCCATCAAGCCACCTTGGAAAAGGCGGTAGTTCTGGCGTTTCTCACGCCGCACCCCGAGGCCTGGCAGGAGCGACTGGCATGGGTGCCCGGTTTCGCGTTGCGCCTCGGGGCTGAGCCCCCACCGGGCTTCTGGATGGGAGAGGGCGTGATCGGGACGGACCCGGAGGACTATTTCCTGGAATGGAGCTTTCCCCGGGACTTCCCGGGGAATGGGACCTGGATCAGGAGCTTGGGGCTGGAGCCTGGGACCGGCTTCTTCTGAGGAGGAAGGCGCCCAAGAGGGCCGAGAAGAGAGAACCCAAGAGGATTCCCACCTTGGCGTGTTCCAGGTCCTCCGGCCTGGTGAAGGCCAGGGTGCCGATGAACAAGGACATGGTAAAGCCGATACCGCAGAGGGGGGCCACCCCGAGCACCTGAGCCCACGATACTCCGTCGGGAAGATCGCCCATCCCCAGGCGGACCGTTAGCCAGGAAAACAGGAGAATCCCCACAGGCTTGCCCACCAGGAGGCCCAAGGCCACGCCTGCCGTGACGGGGTCGGTGAAAAAACCTGGGCTGTCCAGCTCGAGACTCACGCCGGCATTGGCGAAAGCGAAGACGGGGACCACGAAGAACGCCACCCAAGGGTGGAGCCGGTGCTCCAAGCGGGCCAAGGGAGCCTCGGCGGCGTGGGCCAGCACCTCCAAAGAGTGAATGGCGTCGCGCTGGCGGTTCGTGGGCATGGGGCCGGGGTGGGGGGTCTCCTCCTGGAAGGCGTCCAGAAAGGAACGGGCTCTCGCCAGGAAGGTGGCCTCGTCGAGAGCCCGTTGCGCCGGGATGAACATGGCCAGAGCCACCCCGGCAATGGTGGCGTGGACCCCCGATTTCAGAAGGGCCAGCCACAGCACGATCCCCAAGAGGGCGTACGGGAGGGAGCTCCGTACCGAGAGACGATTCAGGGCGAAGAGGGCCAGAATCGCCACCAAGGCCACCCCGAGGGCAACGATCTTGAGCTTCTCCGAATAGAAAAGAGCGATCACCAGGACCGCCCCCAGGTCATCGATGATGGCGACCGCCGTAAGGAAGACTTTGAGGCCAAGGGGGGCCCCCCGCCCCACCACAGCCAGAACCCCGAGGGCAAAGGCGATGTCGGTGGCCATGGGAATCCCCCACCCCCGGGCCGTCTCCATCCCCCCGTTGAACAGGAGATAGATGGAAGCCGGAATTGCCATCCCGCCCACGGCGGCGACCACCGGGAGGGCTGCTTTCCGCACCGTGGAAACCTCCCCGATGAGGATCTCCCGTTTGATCTCCAGCCCTACCACGAAGAAGAACAAGACCATCAGCCCGTCGTTGACCCACAGGAACAGC
>JAUQOX010000331.1:0-388 GCA_030550695.1 Gemmatimonadota bacterium
TCGGACTGTTGGCCCATGAGCAGGGGGAGGAACACGGCCAGCAGGTATACGGGCTGGACCATGGCCTGCCCTTCCTTGAAGTTGCGGGCAAAGGCGGCCAGGATCATCATGGCGGCGGCCAGGAGGAGGGCCAGGGCCACAGCCCCCACCGCCATTACGGGTAGGCTACTCACCGAGAGGCGGAAGGCCAGGGCTTGGCTTCCGCCGGTGAGGGGGGCCAGGATCGCCCCCAAGGACGCCACCATGGCCAAAACGTTGAGGAGCCCGGCGGCGGCCCCCATGGTGGCCACATAGAGGTACTTGGCGGTCAGGACACTGCCCCGGGAAGCGCCGGTGGTCATGAGAGTCTCCCAGGTGGACCGCTCCCGCTCCCCGGCGGTGGCATCCA
>JAUQOX010000331.1:398-2886 GCA_030550695.1 Gemmatimonadota bacterium
CCACGGCGGGGTAGAAACACCCCAGGGCTACCATGATGGTGAGGAACAACGGCAGGATGGCCCCCAGGAGGCGGCCCCCCATCTCCTGTCGGCTGGAGACGTTCTCCCCCACCACAATAAAGAGGGTCCGCGTCACCTCGTCCAATCCCAGGTCCTCGGCCTCCCTGGCTATCCACCGTTCCCGGAACGCCGAGGTGACGGTCTCCACCCGTTCCAGGGCGGTTCGGCTGCGACCCTCCGAACGGTCGTAGTGCACCACGACCACGGCGTTGTCCGTCAGGAACTCCTGGCGCGCTTGCGGGGGCCCGAACTCCACCACCGCGTCCAGCTTGCCCTCCCGGAGGGCCCGCAGGGCTTCTTCCTCGGCGCGGTCCCGAAGCAACTGCACCCGCGGCTGGGCCGAAAGGGAGTCCATCCACTCCTGGAAGGAGGCTGGTGGCTGGGAGACCAAAGCGATGCGGGAGGTGAACCCCTCCGTGAGCCCCCGGACGAAGGTCATCACGGTGAAGACCACCCATAGGGTGACGGGGTAGAGGAAGATGGGGAGGAGGATGCTGTACACCACGATGGACCGGTCCCGAAGGGCCGACCGGAGTTCGCGGAAATACAGGACCCGGATCTCTCGGAGGCTCATGGCCTGCGGATGTTCTTGGGCCGTGGCGTTTTCCTCCCAGCCCTCGGGCGGTTCCGCACCATGGGGTTTCCCTGTCTTCAAGCCCGCCGCTTCAGCCGCTCATCGAACTCCCGTTGCAGGCGAAGAAGAAGGGGGATGGAAAACAGCACACCCACCAGGTTGGGGAGGGCCATGAGACCGTTCAGGGTATCGGCCACATCCCACACCAGGTGGAGGGATCCCGTGGCCCCCAGGAAGACGAAAACCAGCCAGACCAGGCGGTAGGGGAAGGCCGCCCGGGTCCCCAGGAGGTACACGATTCCCGTTTCTCCGTAGTAACTCCAGCCCACCAACGTGGAAAAGGCGAAGAGGAGGATCCCCCCCGTAACCACAGCCGACCCGAAGGTTCCCGGCAGGCCGGTCTCGAAGGCTTTGGCGGAAAGGGCCGCCCCCGTGACACTTCCGGTCCAGGTATCGGTGACCAGGATGACCAGGGCCGTGGTGGTGCAGATGAGCAGGGTATCCACGAACACCTCGAAGATTCCGTACATCCCTTGGCGCACCGGATGGTCGGTGTCGGCGGTGGCGTGGACCATAGGCGCGCTCCCCAAGCCTGCCTCGTTGGAGAAGAGGCCCCGGGCCACCCCGTAGCGCAGGGCCATCATGACGGTGCTTCCGGCAAACCCTCCGGCAGCCGCCATGCCGGAGAACGCCCCTTGAAAGATCAGGCCGAAGGCGTGGGGGAGGCGGTCGGCGTGGAGGAGCAGGATGAAAAGACCGCCCCCCAAATACAGGAGAGCCATGAAGGGCACCAGCCACTGGGTCACCCGGGCAATGGAGGTGATCCCTCCCAGGATCACTACGCCGGTGAGGATCACCAGCACAACGCCGGTAAGCCAGGGAGCCACCCCGAAAGTGGACCTCATGGCGTCGGCCACGGAGTTGGCCTGGACCATGTTCCCGATCCCGAAGGCCGCCAGGGCCGTAAGGAGGGCAAAGACCGCCCCCAGCCACGGCATTCCCAGCCCCTTCTTGAGGACGTACATGGCACCTCCCCGCATGGTCCCCGTGGCGTCGGGTTCCCGGTAATGGAGGGCCACCACGATTTCGGCGTATTTGGTGCTCATTCCCAACAGACCGGAAACCCAAAGCCAGAACACCGCCCCCGGCCCTCCCAGGACGATGGCCGTGGCCACCCCGGCGATGTTGCCCACCCCGACGGTGGAGGCCAGGGCCGTGGCCACGGCCTGGAAGGGGCGCACGTTCCCCACCCCGCCCCCCCTTTTGGCCACCTTGCCCAACACCTCCCGGAGGGCGAAGCCCAGGCGGCGGAATTGTACGGCCCCCGTGAGCACGGTCAGGACGAGTCCCGTGCCCAGGAGGACCACCAGCATCGGCCATCCCCACACCCAGGCGTTGACCGAGGCGTTCAGGCGTTCCACGACCTGTACGAAGGTTTCCATGGCGAATCCGAGCCTCTGGGTTGGCAGTTGGACTCCACGGTCCGGGCAGGGCTCAAGGTGGGCCGCCACGCCCGCCGGGCGCAAGGATCCCGCCGCCCTCCGGCACCGCCCTCCCGCGCCGGCGGACGCGAACAGGCGGGCCCGGGCCTTGTCACCGCTCCGGCGGCCCGTTCCGCCGCCGGTCGCTGGGGCCCGGCGTGCCGGAGCGGGAACAACCTGGCGGGTCTAAAACCCACCCCCCCCGCCCCCTCCGCTCCCACCGCCGCTGCTTCCTCCTCCTCCGGCGCCCGACGAAGAGCCCCGGGAAGAGGGGGACGAGGTCATGGCCGTGGCGGCCGAAGCCACCATCCGCCCCAGGTCGCGGGTAAAGGCCGAGGGGCGGAACGAAGCCCCCTGGTCGCCCCGGTACCAG
>JAUQOX010000061.1 GCA_030550695.1 Gemmatimonadota bacterium
CCAGCACCGGGTTCTTGTAGCGGAACTCCGAGGCGTATTCCACCTCCGTGGGGATCCGGGCCATCTCCTCCAGCATGAGTTCGCCTAGGAGGGCCGCATGCCAGGAGGTGCCGCAGGCGGTGATGACAATTCGTTGGATCTCCGCCAACTGGGCCTCGTGGTCCTTGAGCCCCCCCAGGCGGGAACTCCCCTCGCCCAGGAGCAGCCGGCCCCGCAGGACGTCCCGGAGGGCGGCGGGCTGCTCGAAGATTTCCTTGAGCATGAAGTGGGGGAAGCCTCCCTTTTCGATGGCCCCGAGATCCCACTCGATCCGGTGGACGGGCCGGCTCACCGAGGTTCCATCCAGGCGGAAGGTGGTGAAGCCCTCCGGGGTGAGGACAGCCACGTCGCCGTCGGAGAGGTAGACCACATTGCGGGTCCGGGCCACCAGGGCGGCGGCGTCGGAGGCCACGAGGGTCTCTCCCTCACCCACACCCAGGAGGAGGGGAGAGCCGTGGCGAGCCGCCACGATCTTGCCGGGGTCCCGAAGGCTCACCACGGCAATCCCGTAGGTGCCTTCCACCTGAAGGAGGGCTGCCGCCACGGCATCCTCCAGGGAGGCGTTGCGCTGAAACGCCTCGTCAATGAGGTGGACCAGCACCTCCGTGTCCGTCTCGCTCCGGAAGGGGTAGCCCCGCTCCTGGAGCCCTTTCTTCAAGAGGGCAGCGTTCTCGATGATGCCGTTGTGCACCAGGGCGATGTCCAGGGCTTTGCTCACGTGGGGGTGGGCGTTCACCTGGTTCGGCGCCCCGTGGGTTGCCCAGCGGGTGTGGGCCACGCCGCAGCTCCCCCGGGGGGTGCTCCCGTTCAGCAAGGCTTCCAGGGCCGCGATCTTCCCCGCCTCCTTGAGCACCACCAGCCGGTTCTGGGGGGTCAGGACCGCCAGGCCGGCCGAATCGTATCCCCGGTACTCCAGCCGACGGAGCCCCTCCAGAAGGATGGGGACCACGTCGGACGTTCCCACGTATCCGATGATGCCGCACATTCGCTATCCCCTCCACGGTTCCCTTCCCTCGCCGCCGGGACCTCCCCGGGGCCCGCCAGGGCAGGGCCAGGCCGCCCTGCCCTTTTCGGCTCACACCAGACCCGCCAGGACCACCTCAGCCCGGCCCAGGAGGGCCTCCGCTTCCCCCGCCGTAGGGGCCTCGGCGATGAGGCGGACGACGGGCTCGGTGCCCGACGGTCTCACATGCAGCCAGGCTCTGCGGCCCGGCCAGAACAGGTGGAGGCCGTCGGAGCGGTCCACCTCAGGAGGCCGGAGATCTTCCACCAGGGCAGGGTACGCCGCCTCCAGGCCCTCCCGAGGGAAAGCCACCTTTCGTTTGACGATGACGTAGTTCGGCAGGCGTCCGGCCGCCTCCCTCAGGGTGCAGGCCTCGTCCAGAAGGGTCTGCAACACCAAGGCCGCCGCCACCAGGGCGTCCCGGGTCAAGTGCAGGTCGGGGAGCATGACTCCGCCGTTCCCTTCCCCCCCCACCACCGCCCCCACCTCCTCCATCTTCCGAGCCACATGGATCTCCCCCACCGGGGCCCGGAAAAAAGGGAGCCCGTGGGCCGCCGCCACGTCGGCCACCACCTGGCTCGTGGAGAAATTGGCCACCACCGCCCCCCGGCGCCTCCGCAGTACCGCCGCCGCCGCCAGGGCCAAGGTGAGATCTTCCCCCAGGGCCTGCCCCGTCTCGTCCACGAGGGAAAGGCGGTCCACGTCGGGATCCACGGCCAGGCCAACCTCGACCCCGCGGGAGCGCACGAACTCCCCAAAGGAGCGCAGGTTCGCGGCGGTGGGCTCCGGGTCCCGGGGGAAACGGCCATGGGGCTCGAGGTTGATCCCCTCCACCTGGCACCCCAGCTCCTTCAGCAGAGGGGGCAGAGCAACCCCCCCCGCGCCGTTCACACAGTCCACCGCCACCCGGAAGCGGCGTCGGCGAAGCCCCGCCACATCCAGGAAGGGAAGGTCCGCCACCCGCTCCACGTGCCTGTCCACCGCGCCCTCCTCCCGACGGACACCCCCGAGCCCGTCCCACGGTGCCCGGAGGATGTCCCCCCTTCCCAGGAACTCCAGGAAGGCCCCCATGAGGGGTCCGTCCAGGAACATCCCCTGGCCCGTGGCCAGCTTGAGGGCGTTCCAGTCCGCCGGATTGTGGGAGGCCGACACCATGATCCCCCCCGCCCCACCCCCTTCCCGCACCGCCAGAAGGAGCGTGGGGGTCGGGACCAGACCGACGTCCACCACGGGGCAACCCACGCTTTCCAGGCCCGCGGCCGCCGCCCGCAGGAGCATGGCGCCCGAGGTACGGGAGTCCCGCCCCACGTAGACCTCCCCCCCCTCGCCCCGGGCCCGGAGGAAGGCTCCGAAGCCCGCCGCCAAGGAAGCGACCAATTCGGGAGTGAGGGGGGCCCCCACGCGCCCTCGGAAGCCCGAGACGCTCACCATGAGATCCGGCGGCAGGATGGGGAACATGGGCTAGAAACCAGGCTCGGAAAAAAAAACGGCAGCTGCCGCTCCCACCCCGGGGGCGACACCCTTTCCTCCGTTTCGGCAACGAGGACCGGCGAACAAGCTAGGCCCTGCCCGCCGAGGCGGTCAACCTGCGCCCTTTCGGAAACCGCCGGTTCCTAGCCATCGTAGAGGGGGCGAGGGGTCCGGGCGTCCAGCCGGCCGTTTCGCCGTCCATTCCACCACAAGGGGGGAGCATGAGCCCAGAGGAAGCCGCCTCCGGGGGGGAGAACGAGGTCCAGGAGGTTCGAGCCCGCCGCATCCTCACGGAGATCTCTTCCAGGGCCTGGGAACACCCGGCGGACCGCGCCGCCCTCCAGGCCCTCCGCCGAATCCCCGTCTTCGACGAGGTCCTTCGGAAACTCTTCGGTTTCTTGGGAGAAAAGCCCTTGCGTCTGGCCTTCCAGGCCAATGCCGTGCGGGTGTCCCCCCGCCAGTTCCCCCGGGTGCATTCCCTTTACGAAGAGGTAGCGCGGACCTTGGACGCCCCCCGCCGCTATGACGTGTTTGTGTCCCAGACCCCGTTGGTCAACGCCGGAGCCTACGGGATGGAGAGGCCGTTCCTCCTCCTCAATTCCGGCGCCCTGGCCCTCCTCAGCGACGAAGAGCTGGCCTTCGTCATGGGCCACGAGCTGGGACACATCCTGAGCGACCACGTGCTCTACCGCACCATGACGGTCCTCCTGATCCGGCTGGCTTCCATGGGTTTCCCGGTGGTGGGTGTGGCGGCCCGGGCAGTCCTGGTGGCCCTGCTGGAATGGTATCGGAAGAGCGAGCTCTCCAGCGACCGGGCCGGGTTGTTGGCGGTACAGGACCCGGAGGTGGCCATGGGGGCCATGCTCAAAATGGCAGGCGGGGGAGATGCGACCCAGATGAACCTGGAGGAATTCCTGGCTCAGGCCGAGGAGTACCGGAAGGGGGGAGACGTAGCCGACCAGGTGTTCAAGGTGCTGAACCTCATGGGATCCACCCACCCCTTCTATGTTCTCCGGGTCTCCGAGCTCCGGAGCTGGCTGGAGGCGGGGGAGTACGACCGCATCCTCCGGGGGGAGTATCCCCGCCGGGGAGAACCGGACCCGGCGTACGAGGAGGATCTGCAGGCCGCAGCCCGGGCCTACGCCGAAGAAGCCAAAGGGGTGGTGGAAAGCGTAGCGGAGGCGGCCCGGAAGGTGGGAGAGGCTTTTCGGGAGGGCTTCCGCCGGTAGGTTCCCTCCCTCGCAACTTCGACACGCCACAAGGTATGCGCATTCTCATCGTGGGTAACGGCGGCAGGGAGCACGCCCTCCTCTGGAAGCTGCGACAAGACGCCCCTGCAGCCCTTTTCTTTGCCACCCGACCCAACGGCGGCATGCTTCCCTGGGTGGAGCCGGTGGACATCGCCCCCACCGACATCGAAGCCCTGGCACGGTGGGTCGTGGCCCGCTCCGTGGATCTGGTGGTGGTGGGGCCGGAGGCGCCCCTGGCGGCCGGCTTGACGGACCGCTTCCGGGGCAAGGGCATCCCGGTGTTCGGCCCCACGTCGGCCGCGGCCCGCATCGAGGCCTCGAAGGCTTTCGCAAAGAAGCTCATGGCCCGGGCCGGAGTTCCCACCGCCCCCTTCCAGGTCTTTCGCGATTTCGAGGCGGCGAAAGCCTACATCCGGCAGCGCGGGGCCCCCCTGGTGGTGAAGGCTTCCGGGTTGGCGGCCGGCAAGGGAGTGGTGGTCTCGGACTCCGTGGATGAGGCCGTCGAGGCGGCACGGGCCATGTTGGTGGAAGGCCGGTTCGGAGAGGCGGGGAAGGAGGTGGTGGTGGAGGATTGCCTGAGGGGAGAAGAGCTCAGCGTGTTCGCCGTCACCGACGGCAAGAACGTGCTTCTCATGCTTCCCTCGCAAGACCACAAGCGGGTGGGGGAGGGAGATACGGGGCCGAACACCGGGGGGATGGGAGCCTACGCCCCTGTGTCCCTCGCCACCCCGGCCTTGATGGAGCGGGTGAAGCGGGAGATCCTTGTCCCCACCCTTCGGGCCCTGGAATCGGAGGGAAGCCCGTTCCAGGGCCTCCTTTACGCCGGCCTCATGCTGACTGCCGACGGACCCCAGGTGGTGGAGTTCAACTGCCGCTTCGGCGACCCCGAGACCCAGGCGGTCCTGCCCCTGCTGGAGAGCTCCCTCCTGGAACCCCTGGCAACCGTGGCCCAAGGAGGGAGCCTGGCCGGAATGCAACTCCGTTGGAAACCTCAGGCGGCGGTGACCGTCGTTTTGGCGGCTCGGGGCTACCCCGGGGAGTACGAGGTGGGTCAACCCGTGACGATCCCCGCCTGGGTCCAGGAGGATTCCGGGACCTTGGTCTTCCACGCCGGAACCCGCCTGACGTCCGAAGGGTTGGTAACGGCAGGGGGAAGGGTCCTGGCGGTGACCGGGGTGGCAGGGACCCTCTCGGAAGCCGTCCGGAGGAGTCTGCTGGCGGCAGACGCCATCCACTTCCCTGGCAAATATTTCCGTACGGACATCGGCTGGCGGGAGCTGGCCCGGGACGAGCGGGATCGCCCCTAGGTTCCCCTCCCCCCTGCCCGTCGCCACCGCCTTGCCGGCCCTGGAGGGACCGTGCCCGAACTCCCCGAGGTGGAGACCATCGCACGCCAACTCCGCCGCCGCCTTGTCGGGAGGCGCGTCGGAGCGGTGTCCGTCAGGAGGGCTGACCTTCTGCCCCAAAGACCCTCCGCCTTCCGAAAGGCCGTCGTGGGCCGACGCATCCTCGGGGTCGGGCGAAGGGGGAAACGCCTGGTCTGCGAGCTTTCGGGGGCTTCCCGGCTGGTGGTCAGCCTGGGGATGACGGGCACACTCCTTTGGCAGGACGACCCTTCCGGTCCGGCCCCGCCCCACGTGGGGGTAACCTTCCTGCTGGAGCCGCAAGGGCGGCTCCATTACGCCGATCCCCGGCGCTTCGGACGGCTGCTGGTCCTGGATCCACTAGGCTGGAAGACCCTGGACGGGTCGCTGGGCCCCGAGCCCCTGGACCGGCGCCTGTCCTTCCGCCGGTTCTACGGGGCCCTCTCCCGGTCCAGGGCCGCCGTCTGGGCCTGGCTCCTCGACCAGCGTCACCTGGCCGGGGTGGGAAACATCTACGCCAACGAGGCCCTCTACCGGGCCGGTATTCACCCCCTGCGGCCCGCCGCCAGCCTCTCGCCCCGGGAGGCCACGGGGCTCCTGGGGGCCCTCCGGGGCGTGCTTCGGGAGGCCATCCGGGCAGGGGGCAGCACCTTACGGGACTACCGGACTCCCCGGGGCGAGCCCGGCAGGTTCGTGCCCCTCCTCCGCGTTTACGGGCGGCAAGGGCTTCCCTGCGCCCTTTGCTCCACTCCCGTGCTGCGGGGCGTCCGGTCGGGCCGCTCCTATTTTTTCTGCCCCCGATGTCAGCCTTCCTGAGGGAAGCCTTGGGTCCGGTGGGGGGGATCCTGCCGGTGGCCGCTATGGCAGGCCTCCTGGTCGGGAAGGCGCCGGAAGGGGGCACAGGGCCCCTCGAGGAGCCGGATTTTCCGGCGCCCTTCGCCGGTTCCGCCGCCGATCGCCCCTGGGACCGACCCTGGGAGCTCAGGGTGGAGGAACACACCCTCCCCAACGGGCTCCGGCTCCTCCTGCTTCCCCGGCCGGGAGCCCCCATCGTCAGCTTCGTCCTGCAGTTCCGGGTGGGCAGCCTGGACGATCCGCCCGGCCAGGGGGGGATGGCCCACCTCCTGGAGCACCTCTTCTTCAAAGGAACCACGAGCCTGGGAACCCGGGACTACCGCCGGGAGCGCCCCCTCCTCCGGGCCACGGATTCCCTGGCCCTTGCCCTGGCCGCTTTGGAGAACCGGTTTCCCGAGAGGGAGGAGGAGGCACGGCGCCTCAGGGGGGAAATCCGGCGACTCGAGGAGGAGGCGGGCCGTTTTGTGGTTCGCAACGAGCTGGACGCCCTCCTTGCCGAGGCGGGAGCCCGGGGGTTCAACGCCCTGACCACGGCCGACCTGACCACCTACTTCGTGGAACTCCCTTCCCATCGGGCGGAGCTTTGGTTCGCCCTGGAAGGCGACCGCCTGTCCAACCCCGTGTTCCGGGAGTTCTACGCCGAGCGGGATGTGGTTTTGGAAGAGCGGCGGATGCGGGTGGAGTCCAACCCGGTGGCCCTCCTCCAGGAGGCCCACCTGGGGGAAGCCTTCCGGATCCACCCCTACGGTAGGTCGGTCCTGGGCTGCCCCCAGGAACTTGAACGCATCCACCGCCCCCATGTGGAGGCCTTTTTCCGGTCCCACTACTCGCCCTCCAACGCCGTGGCCGTCGTGGTGGGGGATATCCGCCCCGAACAGGTGGTTCGGTGGGCACGTACCTATCTGGGCACGATTCCCCGCCGGGACACGCCGCCCGCCCCTCCCCCTTGGGAGCCGCCCCAGGAAAGCGAAAGGCGGGTGGAGATCGTCCTGGATGCCGAGCCCCTGGTTCGGGTGGGATGGCGCATCCCTTCCCCCGACCACCCCGACGGACCGGCTCTGGCGGTCCTGGCTTCCCTCCTGGCGGGTGGAAGGAATTCCCGCCTCTACCGGAGCCTGGTGCTGGAGCACCGGGTGGCCACGGGGGTCACGGCCAGCATGGAGCCCGGTCGGCGGGGCCCGGGACTCTTCGTCCTCGAGATCGCTCCCCGGTCTCCCCACACCCCCGCCCAGGTGGAAGAGGTGCTCTACGGGGAAGTGGAACGGCTGAAGGAGGCTCCCGTGCCCGAGGCCGAGCTCCAGGGGATCCGCAACCAGTTGGAGGCGGCCGAGGTGAGGCGTCTGAGTTCGAACCTGGGCTTGGCGTTCCAACTGGCGGAATCGGCTTCCCTTCTGGGCGACTGGCGCCCCGGGCTCGAGTACGTGGTCCGCATGCGGGAGGTGGATCCCGAGGCCGTTCGGAGGGTGGTTCGGACCTACTTCGTCCCGGAAGGGAGAACCGTGGCCACGCTGGTGCGGGCGCCCTCAGGGGGCCATGCCGAGCCGCCGCCGGCGGGGGGCGAGTCGTCACGATCTGCCTGTAGGCTCTCGTCCACGGGGGAGCCGGTTCCGCTCCCTTCCTCGGACCCGGGGCCCCGCATCCAGGGCGGGAACGGGCGCCGCACCGTCTCCCGTCTCCGCTATCCCCCCCTTCGTTTCCAGCCTCCCCGGCTCACGGAACAGGCCTTGTCCACCGGGGTGCCGGTCTTCTTTCTCCAAGACGCCACCCTTCCTCTGGTCACGGTGTTCGCCAGGGTGGAAGGCGGCCCCTCCCATTTTCCCCGGGACCTCTACGCCGCCGCCACCGCCCTGCCGGCACTCCTGCGCCGGGGGGGCACCACCGGACTGCCCCCGGACTCCCTCGAACGCCTGTTGGATTTCTATGCCCTCCAGACCACCTTCGGCGGCGGGGGGGACAACACCTCCAGCACCCTCAACACCCTCCCTCGGCACCTCCCGGAGGCCCTCAGCCTCTGGGGGGAGATGTTGGCGCATCCCCGCTTCGATTCGTTGGAGGTGGAGGTCTGGAGGGACGGTCAGCGGCAGAACCTTCGCCGCCGCCGTGAAGACCCCGCCCTCCTGGCCTTCTCGGAGTTCAACCGGATCCTCTTCGGCGATCACCCCATCGGCTGGGAAATGGACGAAGAGGATCTAGCCCCCCACCGCTTCCACCGGGAGGCCCTCCTGGAGGTCCACCGACGCACCTATTGTCGGGAACACCTTCTGCTGGGAGTGGCGGGGGACGTCCGTTGGGAGGAGATTGCCCCCCTTCTGGAGGCCATCACGAAAGCCTGGCCCCCCTGCGAGGCTCCCCTCCCGCCGCCCCCCCTTCCCCGGATCCACCGGGGTGGGGGGATCTTCCTGATCCCCCGCGATCTTCCCCAGAGCACGGTGGTCATGGCCCATCCCGGAGGGATCGTCCAGGGAGCGGACCAGGAGTTCTTCGACTCCCGCATCGCCAACGCCATCCTCGGGGCCGGAGGGCTCTCCAGTCGCATCTTCTCCAGGGTCCGCACCGAGAAAGGCTACGCCTACAGCGCCTCCTCCCTGTGGACCGCCCCTTCCCGGCACGAGGGGATCGTGGGCGCCGTAACCCAGACCAAGCCGGAGAGCACGGTGGCCGCCATCCGTCTGATTCTGGACATCATGGAGGAGATGCGGCGGCGAAAGCCCGAGACGGAAGAGGTCAGGCGGGCCATCGCGCAAACGGTGAACGGTTTCGTGTTCCAGTTCCAGGACCCTGCCCAGACAGCCGCTCGGGAAATCGCCCACCGGGCTTCGGGCCTGCCCCCCGATTGGTTGGACCGCTACCTCCGGGGGATCCAAAGGGTCACCCCCGACCGGGTCAGGCGGGTCATGGAGAAAAGAGTCCGCCCCGACGAGATGACCATCCTGGTGGTGGGAAACCCTGGGGCTTTCGACGCCCCCCTGGACCGGCTGGGTCCGGTGACCCTCTGGACCCCCGGGAGCCGCTGACCCCCCCGGGGGCCTCCGCCCCGAAAGGGGGAGGGGAAACGCCGCCTTCCCCCCCCGGCGGCGAGGCCGCGTCCTCCCCTTCTTTCTAGCGGACGGCCACGTGCAGGGCCGCGATCCCCCCCGTGAGGAGCTCCCAGTGAACTTCCCGGAAACCCGCGTTTTCCATTTCCCGGGCCAGCCCGGCCGGGGGGGGAAACTCCTGGACCGAGGCGGGGAGATAGGCATAGGCCCAAGGGTGCCCGGACACCAGGCGCCCCAAGGTGGGGAGGACCTTCCGGAAGTAGAACAGATAGAGGGGGCGGAGCACCGATCCCCCGGGCTCCGAAAAGTCCAGCACCACCAACTTCCGCCCGGCTTCCAGGATCCGCGCCAGCTCCTGCAAGCCCTGGAGGCGGTCCGCCAGGTTCCGGACCCCGAAGGCCACCATGGCCCCTTGGAAGGAGCCGTCCGGGAAAGGAAGCCTCAGGGAATCGGCGCACACCGGTCGGAGGGCTTCGCCCCGAAGTTTGTCCACGCCATGCCGGAGCATGGGGAAGGCAAAGTCCGAGGCCACCACCAGACCCTGGAAGCCCGGGCGACGGGCCAGCTCCAGTCCCAAATCGAAGGTGCCGGCACAAGCGTCCAGGAATCGCCCCCGGGGCGCTGTTTCCCACCCCAGTCGGTCCACGGCCCGCCTGCGCCATCGGCGGTCCACGTTCAAACTCAGGAGATGATTCAGGAGGTCGTAGCGAGGAGCGATTTCCGAGAAGAGGGTCCGGACCTGCCGGGCCCGGTCCTCCCCTGGGGACGGCCGGGCGGGTGCGGGGATCGCCATTCCAGCTCGCAAGGTGTAGTCTTGGTGGACAAGGGCCCAACGTCACCCCTCCCTACCCCCGAAACCTGAGGCGTTCCCCGTACGTAGGGAGGGGAAATCGTCCGGGATCCTCCCCATCCATCGTTTCAGGCGGACTCCACCAGGCCCGATCCACCCTTGGAGCTTCGGCACCTCCCCGATCACGAAGTGGCCTCCCTGGCCGCCAGGGGGCGTGAGCCGGCCTTTCGGGAACTCCTGCGCCGGTACCAGGGTCCGGTGTTCAGCCTCGTCTACCGGATGGTCCGGGATCGGGCCACCGCCGAAGATCTGGCCCAGGAGGCCTTCGTTCGGGCTTTCCAGGCCATCGGCACCTTCGACCCGGCCTTCAAGTTCAGCAGCTGGATCTTCAAGATCGCCCACAACCACACCATCGACCACCTCAGGAAACGAAAGCTGGACACCGTTTCCCTGGAGGGCTCCCCTTATAGCCGGGACGACGAAGACGAGGCCCGCACCCGCATGGAGGTGGCTTCCGCCGGAGAAACCCCCGAGCAGGTTCTCGAGGCTCGGGAGCTGGGAAGCCGCCTGGAGGAGGCCATCGGACGCCTTCGGCCCGAATACCGGGCGGTGGTGCTCCTTCGCCACGTGGAGGGGTATGCCTACGATGAGATCGCCCGGATTTTGGACCTGCCCCTGGGAACCGTGAAGACCTTCCTGCACCGGGCACGCGCCCAGCTCAAGGAAATGCTGGAGGGGGTGCTGGAATCCTGACGGGAGAGACGTGAAACTGCTGTGGAGATCGGGCCGTAGGGAAACTGGAACCCATCGCCGCCGGAGGACCCTGTCGTGAGCCTCAGCCCTCGAATCGGCCATCTTTCGCCCGATGAAATCCAGGAATTCCTGGAAGGGGGACTCTCTGCCCGGCAGGAAGCCTGGGTCCGGGGGCACCTGGACGTGTGCCCCCGCTGCCGGGAGGAGGTGCAGGAGTGGCAGGGGCTTTTCGCCGACCTGGGAGGCCTCGGCGAGCTGGTCCCCCGGGAAGGCTTCTCCGAGGGGGTTCTCGCCCGCCTTCGTCTCAATCCGTCTTCGGTCCCCCGGAAGGGATGGTGGTTCCTGAGGCTCGGCCCGAGGCGAAGGGTGGACACCCACCTTTCCGCCCGCGCCTTCCAGGAATACCTGGAGGGCAGGCTGGGCAGGCGGGCACAGGAGCGGGCCGAGGCCCACCTGGCGGCCTGTTCCCCCTGCCGGGAGGAGATGCGCCGGTGGCGGAGGCTTTGGGCAGACCTGGCGGATCTCGGACATTTGTCCCCCTCACCGCAGTTTGCGGAAGGCGTCCTCCTGCGCCTGAGGGCCCGTTCTGCGGAGGCGCCCGCCCCGGCACCCTCTCCCTGGCCGTCCATCGTTCGAGGGGTGGGACGGGCCCAAAGGCTTCTCCCCCGCTCCCCCCGGGGTTGGGCGGTGGCGGGCGGTTTGGCCCTGGCGCCGGCCCTCGTGGCAACGGCCTTGGCCTGGGCGGTCTTCTCGCATCCCCTGGTTTCCGTGGAAACGGTGCTCACGTATCTCCTGTGGAAGACTTCCTCGGCCCTGGCCGGCGCCCTGGCGGGAGCGGGCGGGGGCTTCTTCGAGAACCCCCTCGTGGCCGGACTCTACTCCCTGTTCCAGGGGGTTGCCCGGGCCCCTTGGCTCCTGGGAGTCGGAAGCTTTCTGTTTTCCCTGGGCTGTGCCGTTTCGGTCTGGCTCCTCTACCGGCAGTTCACCTCTCCCCGCGAAAGTCGCCGCCATGCCCACGTTCCGTCTTGAGGCCATCGTCCTCACGGGTATGCTCTGGGCGTTCCCCCCGGGGGTTGCCGCCCAACTGCGCCCCGTGGTCTCCAGCGAGGTTGCCGTTTCGGGGAGGGAGGCGTCCCTGCACCTGGGTTTCGGCGACGGCGGGGAACTGCGGGTGTCGTTCAAGGACGGCGAGATCCGGGTGGACGGTGCCGTGGTGGGCCGCTACACCCGGGGCGATCCCTTGGACATCGCCTGGCGGGAACTCCTCGGAGACGTCGTCTCCTTGGACGATGGACCCCTCGCCGAGGCCTTGGTGGCCTGGACCCCCCCTTCCGGACTCTCCGGGTCCTCCCGCCGGCTGGCGGAACTCCTGGACCAACGGCTGGAAGCCACCCTGTCCCTCCCCACCCCCCCCGCCCCACCGGACAGCCCGGCGGCGGGCCCACCCCCCGGCAACCTGCTGGCCGGCCTCCTGCGACGGGCAACGGCCCTGCAGGGACTGACCCGGGCCGTAGAAGGGCTGGACCTGGAACGGGCGGTCATCCACCTCGATCGTGATGTCAACGTCCCCGAGGGCGAGGTGGTCGCGGGGCCTCTGGTGGTGGTGGGGGGGGACCTGGAGGTGGAGGGTACGGTGATGGGCGACGTGGTGGTGGTGGACGGATCCCTCCGCATGGGGGAAGGAGGGAGGGTGACAGGCAGGGCCCGGATCCTGAACGGAGAGGTAGAAGGTCTGCGTCGGGGCGTGGAGGGGGGGGTGGTGCTCGTGGACAGGCAGACCCCCGGGCCCTCGGCCGGCGAGAGCTCGGCCTCCACCTCCCGCCAGCCGCCCGCATGCAGCACCGCCCGGCCGTCGCCCGAAAGCAGGAGCGTCGCCGTCGCCACGCGGTCGATGAAGTCGCGGTCATGGCTCACAAGGAGCACTGTGCCGGGATAGTCGGCGAGCACCTCCTGGAGGAGGTCGAGCGTCTCGATGTCGAGGTCGTTGGTCGGCTCGTCGAGCACGAGCAGGTTCGACTCCCGCGCCATGATCCGCGCGAGCAGAAGCCGCGCCCGCTCCCCGCCCGAGAGCGCCTTCACCGGGCCGCGCGCCTGCGCCTCGTCGAAGAGGAAGTCGCGCAGATAGCCCACCACATGCCGCGGCACCCCGCGCACCATCACCTGGTCCGAGGCGCCCGCCACACGGGTCGCCGGATCGCCCGTGAGCGTCTCCCAGAGCGACTTCTCGGGGTCGAGCGCGGCGCGCGCCTGATCGAAGACGGCGATCCTGAGCCCCGTGCCGAGCCGGACGCGCCCCGCATCGGGCGGAAGCTCGCCTGTGAGGATGCGCAGGAGCGTCGTCTTGCCGGCCCCGTTCGGCCCCACGATCGCAAGCCGGTCGCCGCGCAGCACGCGCAGGCTGAGGTCGCGCAGGATCGTCCGCCCGCCGAAGGACTTGCTCACGCCCTCGGCCTCGATCACGAGCCGGCCCGAGACCGCGCCCCCCTCGAGCGCGAGCGCGGCGGTGCCCGCGCGGCGGATCATCGCCCGCCGCTCGGCGCGCAGCGCCTCGAGCGCGCGCAGCCGGCCCTGATTGCGCCGCC
>JAUQOX010000062.1 GCA_030550695.1 Gemmatimonadota bacterium
CCGGAGGACCTGATCCAGGCGTTGGGCCTGGGAGAACGACACCACCTCGTCGGCGGTGCCGTGATGGATCTGAATGGCCGGCAGGCTAGTGGCGAAGAGCACCGCCGAGCGCCGCACCAATTCCTTCCTTACGCCGGCCGCAGGGAGCTTCCCTTCCCGGTAGGGCTTCAGGTAGGTCTCGTACAGCCACGGAAGGCCCGGAAGATCCCGAAGCTGACCCTCTAACGCCTCTTCCACGATCCCTTTGACCCAGGGATCGAAGAAGTCCGTGGGGCCGAAAAACTCCACCACCGCCCGGATCCGGGGGTCCCGGACGGCCATCAGAAGCCCCACCCCCCCGCCCCGGCTGAACCCCAGCACCCCGATACGGCCGGGATCCGCCGCGGGTTCGTGGGCCAGGGCTGCCGACACCAGCCCCAGGGCGTCGTCCACGTCCCGGTCCCAAGGGCTTGGCGGGCCTTGGGAGCGGTAGACGGCGATGCCGTAGCGAAGGGGCTCGGAACGGAACGAAGGCACCACCCAAACGAAGTCGCCGGAATCGGCCCCCAGGGCGGCGAAGACGAGGGCCAATTCTTCGAGGGCCACCCCCCCGTCCCCCCCGTGGGCGTAGACCAGCACCGGGAGCGTCCGGGCGCCGGCCCCTTCCCGGACGATCAAGGCCCCATAGTGGCGGTAGCCGTCCACCAGGTGGGAGACGATCCGGAGACGCCCCGGTACCCCGCCCAGGCTGAAGGGGGAGGTGGCTTCCACCTGGAAGCCTTGGACGGTGGAGGGGCGGCCCGCCCACTCAGCCCGGATGGCGGCGATCTCCGCCGCGGTGGCCGGAGCGAACAGACGGTCCAGGTCCACCGGCGCCTTGCCCTCGGGCCCCGTGGCATCGGAGCACGCGGCCAGAAGAGCCGGGGGCAAGAGACCCAGGGCGGAGGCGGCGAGCCGCCATCTCGGGGGCATGGGCGAAAGATGCAAGGCCGTCGGAGCGGGGTTGGAAGGGGAAGAGGGACCGAAGAGGCCGGGGCCCCCCTGGAGGTGCGGCCCCGGCCTTGGTGCAACGCTTCTTTCAGAACAGGCCCACCACCTTGCCCGTTTCCGGGTCCACGTCGATCCGCCGGAAGGAGGGATCCGACGCCGTGCCGGGCATGAGCTTGATATCGCCCGCCACCGGTACCACGAACCCGGCCCCCCGGAAGGTGAGCACGTCGGAAATGGGGAGGATCCACCCCTTGGGACGCCCCTTGAGGCGCGGATCGTGGGACAGGGAGAGATGGGTCTTGACCATGCAGGTGCCGAACTTCTTGAGTTCGGGGTCGGACTCCACCTTCTTGATCTTCTCGTCCGCCAGGGGGGTATAGCTCACGCCGTCCGCCCCATACACCTCCTTGGCGATCTTTTCGATTTTGGTCTTCAGGGGGTCGGAATCCTCGTAGAGGAAGCGGAAGTGGGGCTTCTCTTCCGCGGCCTCCACCACCACCTGGGCCAGCTCCTCCGCCCCCTCGCCCCCCAACAGCCAGTGCTTGGAGACGGCAAAGCGGGCGCCGGCGGCCTCGGCGGCCCGCCGCACGATGGCCACCTCGTCGTCGGTGTCCGTATAGAAATGGTTCAGGCACACCACCGGATTGATGCCGCTCTTGCGGACGGTTTCGATGTGGGCCACCAGGTTCTCGATCCCCTTTTCCACCAGCTCCGGATGGGGCTCGGTGTACGCCGGATCCAGCTTGCGGCCCGGCACCACGGCAGGTCCCCCGCCGTGCATTTTCAGGGCCCGGATGGTGGCCACGATGACGCTCACGTTGGGAGTGAGGCCGCTGAAGCGGCACTTCAGGTTCCAGAACTTCTCGAAACCGATGTCGGCCCCGAATCCGCTTTCGGTGACGTGGTAGTCGGCCAGCTTGAGCCCCACCTTATCCGCGATAATGGAGGACTGACCGATGGCGATGTTGGCGAAGGGCCCGGCGTGCACCAAAACGGGCTGGCCTTCCAGGGTCTGGAGAAGGTTGGGGTTGATAGCCCGCACCATAAGCGCGGTCATGGCCCCCGCCACCTCCAGATCGCCGGTGGTGACTTCGTTGCCCTTCTTGTCCCAGGCCACCACGATCTTGCCCATGCGCTGGCGCATGTCGGCCAGGCTGGTGGCCACAGCCAAGATGGCCATCACCTCCGACGACACGGTGATCTGGAACCCGCTCTGCATCATGAAGCCGTCCATCTTGCCGCCCAGCCCGATGATGATGTCCCGGAGCGCCTGGGCGCAAAAGTCCATGGACCACTTCATGTTCATGTTGCGGGGGTCGATGTCCAGACGCCGCAGACCCTTGCTGGCCAGCACGCTGTCGTCGTAGTTGAACTCGTGCTGCATCCGGCTGGTGGCCGCCACCATGGCCAGGTTGTGGGCGTTGTTGATGGCATCGATGTCGCCCGTAAGCCCCAGGCTGAACTCCGTGAGGGGAATGCACTGGGCCAAGCCCCCCCCCGCTGCGGATCCCTTGATGTTGAAGGTGGGCCCGCTGGAGGGCTGACGGATGGCGGCGATGACCTTCTTGCCCAGCCGCCCCAGTCCCTGGGTGAGTCCCATGGTGGTGGTGCTCTTCCCCTCCCCCAGGGGGGTGGGGGTGATGGCCGTCACCTCGATGTATTTGCCGTCGGGGCGGTCCTTGAGGCGCTCCAGGATCCGCATGTAGTCCAGCTTGGCCACATAGTGGCCGTAGGGGAGAAGCTCCATCTTGTCCAGGCCCAGCTCTTCGCCGAGCTGGTAGACGGTTTTCATGTGGGCTTCCGCCGCCTGGGCGATCTGCCAGTCGGCCATTTGCGTCGGGTCGTAGTTGGGCATGGCGGTTCCGTGTGCAGGTTGCAGGGTTCAGGGTGGTTCGAGCCTCGCCTTTCCACCGGCAAAGCAGGCCGATGCGTTGCCCGCCGCGCTTGCAAGAAGCGGTCCATGCAGGCTAGGGGGCGGAGGGGGGTGGGGCAAGGGAGGGAAGGGGAACGGGCTTGAGCCCCGGTGGGCGTCGGCCGCCAGCCCGGGTCCCTCCGGCGGCGGGCCTGGGCCCCACCGGCCGGAGGCCACCCGGCCCCCCCGGGGGATCAAGACCCCGCCGGCACCGCTTGCCCGCCTGCGCCGACCCCCTAGCTTGGCGGGGACGGGGGTTCGGGGACCCGCAGGGGCCCCCGCGCCCCTCCGGCCGGGCTCAAGGGGTGTCCCGGGACCCCTGGCTTGATGGGAGGCGAAGGGGGCCCTGCGGCGAGCCGGACCGGCCTGGGCAAGCTCGACCTTCCTGGAGGTGTTCCATGGCGTATCTCCCCCCTTCCGTCCGTGTGGCGGCCTGCCTGGGGCTTCTTGCCCTCGGGCTTTCCTCCGCCCCTGCCCATCCCCAGCCCCTACCGCCGCCTGCCCTCCGGGACCTGGACGGCTACGTGGAAGCGGCCATGCGGGACTGGCAGGTGCCGGGACTGGCCTTGGCGGTGGTGACACGGGATTCGGTTCTCTACGCCCGGGGCTACGGGGTGTTGGAGCTGGGTCGGCCGGAGCGGGTCAACGAGCACACCCTGTTCTCCATCGCCTCCACCACCAAGGCCATGACCGCAGCGGCCCTGGGGATGTTGGTGGACGAGGGGGTGCTCTCGTGGGACGACCCGGTGAGGAAATGGTTGCCGGAGTTCGAGCTTTCCGATCCCTATGTGACACGGGAACTCACGGTGCGGGACCTCTTGACCCACCGGACCGGGGTTGCCCGGGAAGACAACCTGTGGCTGGCCACCCCCTTCGACCGGGCCGAGGTGCTGCGCCGGGCCCGTTTCCTTCCGCAGGTGGCCCCCTTCCGGGCCCGATACGGCTACAACAACATCCTCTACCTGGCGGCGGGGGAGGTGGTGGGACGCGCGTCGGGGTTGTCGTGGGATGACTTCCTGGCCCGACGCCTCTTCGCTCCCCTGGGGATGCACCGGAGCACCACCCGCACCGCCGAGGCCGAGGCCCGGGGGAACGTGGCCTCGCCCCACCGCCGGGAGGGGGGCGAAGTGAAACCGGCACCCCGCCGCAACTACGACAACGTGGGGGGGGCCGGCGCGGCCTTTTCCAGCGTCTGGGACATGGCCAGATGGCTACAGCTTCATCTGAATCGGGGGGTAGCGCAGGGTAGACGCATCCTCCAGGAGGAGACCCTGGAAGAGATGTATGCCGCCCACAACCCCTTGCGTGCCGACAGCGTGGCCCGTCGCATGTTTCCGGAGACGATCTTTCGCGCCTATGCTTTGGGGTGGAACGTGCAGGACTACCGGGGGCGACGCCTCCTACACCACTCCGGCACCTTGAACTATACCCGCACCCACGTGGGGTTCATGCCTGAGGAGGGGATCGGGGTGGTGGCCATCGCCAACGTGAGCCCCTGTGAACTGCAGTTGGCCTTGATGTACCGGATTCTGGACGCCCTTCTGGGGGCGGAGCCCAAGGATTGGAGCGCTTTGTATCTGGAGGTGTCGCGGCGGGGCTGGGAGCGCTCGGCGGAGGAGGCCCGCAGGCTGGAGGAGTCCCGCATCACGGGCACCTCGCCGTCCTTGCCTTTGGAAGCCTATGCGGGAACCTACGGCAACGACCTCTACGGCGACATGAAGGTGGAGCTGGAGAACGGCAGGCTGGTGTTCAGGAACTTCGAGGTCTACACCGGCGACCTGGAGCACTGGCACCACGACATTTTCCGCATCCACTGGCGGCACCCTGACGCGGGCCGCTCCTTTGCGCGCTTCCGACTGGACGAGAGGGGAAGGATTACGGGCGTCGAAGTGAACGAGTACGGGGAACTCAGGCGCAGGGCGAACCGCTGATCCGCAAGAGCCGCGGTGGTTCCCGCCGCCCCCTCCGGGGGCGGCGGTCTCAGGAACCCTCGCCGGCGCCTGCCGGGGCCGAAGAACGCCCGACCGCCCCAGGGGGAACGGTTTTCAGGAAACTTCCCCGGTTCCCACGGGCACCAGAGCCTTGAGGTCCCGGGCCAATCCGCCGCTTTTCATGTACTCCAACAGGGGGGTCACGTTGGTGGTCTGCCCCACCTCCAGGAGCGGCAGGGAGAAGACGGCCTCGGCCTGCCCGGACCCGCCCTCGGGGACCTTGATGGCGCTGAAGCTGATCCCTTCCCCCGCCGCCAGCCGTTCCAGCACCCGGGCCGTGGCGGGAATGGCCGTCTGGACGCGACCGGTGGGGCCGGCTTCCATGGCCCAGATCATGTCGTCTTTCTGGCCGAGGTCTCCGAAATGGAGCACGTAGTGGGTTTCACCGCCGAGAATGCCCGGCAGGTTGGCCTGAAACTCCAGGGCGGGCGCCATGACGAAAAGGGGATGGTCGAAGCTGAACCCCAACGAGTCCAACCGGGCCTGGAAGTTTGCCACGGCCTCGGGGGTCAGGTCGGACCTGCGCTCCAGCATGGGGGCGAAGGACACGGCCACGGCCAGGTTCCCCCTTCGGGCCACCGCCGTGGTGCGGGCGCCCACCAGGCTGCCCTCGGGTCCCGGCTGGAGGGGTCCCGCCTGGCTCCAGGGCCGGTACTCCTCCACGTCCCAGAGGTCCTGGGGGGTCTCCACGAAACGGAAGGGGCTCTGGGAGGGCTCGGCCTTGGCGGCGTCGCAGAGGGGGCTGGTCACGCCCGGCTCCGAGCAGGCCTCCAGGACGGCGCTCCGGATGAACACGGCCCCGTCGCAGGGGCGGAAGGCCTCCTCCACGGGGGCGCCCGCCTCGGCCAGGGCCCGGCCCTGGGCCGCCACCTCCTCCACCGCCTGTCGCAGGCGGGCCAGGATGGACTCCCGGGCCTCGGCCCGTTCCCGCACCAGGGCGGAATCCCGGGTGGCCAGGATGCGGGCCGCCAGCGTGCTGTCGGCCTCGAACCAGCGGGCCACGGCTTCTTCCAGGGTATCGCCCTGGGCGAAGGGTCGGACGTCGTCGGCCCGTTCCAGGGAGACGGCTTGGCCCAGGGCCATGAGCCGGTCCATGCGCTTGGCGTAAGGCTCCAGGCTCTGGTCCAGCTCCTCCATCCGAGCCACCGCCGCCACGCACTGCCGGGACCGGGCCACTTCCAGTTCGGCCAGCCGGGGAGGAGGGGCTTCCTGGACCGCCGGGGGCGTGTCCTGCTGGGGTCGGGCCGGCTGCATTCCGCCGGCGGCGGCGACAAGGGCCAGGGCAGCCAGCGGGCCCCAGGCGGCCCGGAAGGAGGCGAGGCCGCGGGGAACCTGCCTCGTGCGCCGTGGAGAAGCCGCCGGAAGGCCGGCGCCGGGGTGGGAATCGTGAAACTCTGACAAGGGTTGCTCCGGAAACGGGTTGCGTGAAGCCCCAAATGGAAGGCCGAAGGAGGAAGCCGCTCCCCGGCCCGGAATCCGATCTCTCTCGTCCTTTCCCGGGTTCTCGCCGCCGCGGCCAGATCGGCCCTAGGCCGGCGACAGGATCCCTTCTTCCTCCTAAAGATAGTGGAAAAGCCCCTCCCGTTGTTCCCCCGGCGGGCCCTTGCGCAGACCCGCCGTCTCCCCCCTTTTGAGCATCCCCGAACACAGGAGGCAGGACGATGCGAAAGCTTCGGTGGGGGTTCTGGCTGGCGTCGGTGGCAGGGGTGGCCTTGATGGGGAGGCCGACGGCGGCCCAATACACCCCCTGGTATTACTGGACGCTCCTCCCCGCGCCGGTCATGGACGAGATCATCGGCGAGGCCTCGGGAGAGTCGGCCTGGAACTCCATGGTGGAGCTGGGAGGCTACGAGAAGGACCGTCTTCCCCCCGAGTACGGCTCCGGCACCTTCTACGAGACCCGCTACGTCATCGAACAGCTTCGTCGCTACGGTATCCCCGGTGCCGAAGTGGTGAGGTTTCCGGGGGGCCAGGTCTGGGACGCCGTCAAGGGCGAGCTGTGGGAGGTCTCGCCCCTGCGCCAGAAGCTGGCCTCCTACCAGGACCTGCGGGCCATGTTGGCCAGCGGCAGCCGGAATGCCGACGTGAAGGCTCCCCTGGTCTGGGTGGGGATGGGGACGCCCGAGGAGCTGGACCGGGCGGGCGTTGCGGGCAAGATCGTGGTGACGGAGGGGAGCATCGGGGCCGTGCACCAGGCGGCATGCCTGGATCGGGGCGCCCTGGGGGTGGTGAGCATTTCCAATCCGCGGCCCTTCTTCGATCCTCTGCAGATCCCTTCCTCGGGTATCGGCGGACGGGCCGGGGCAGAGCCCAAGTTCGGCTTTTTCATCCCCCCCCGGGAAGCGGAGGTGCTGAAACGGCGGCTCTTGGCGGGGGAACAGATCGTGGTGCACGCCCAGGTGGAGGCCACCTACCAGCCGGTGGAAATCCAGGACATCGTGGCCGTCATCCCGGGCACCGACCCCGACGCCCAGGAAATCATCCTTTCGGCCCACCTGTTCGAGGGGTACGTGAAACAGGGGGCCAACGACAACCACTCGGGAAGCGCAGCCATCTTGGAGGTTGCCCGTACGCTCCACACGCTGATCCAAGAAGGACGGATCCCCCGCCCCAAGCGCTCCATCCGTTTTCTCTGGGGTCCGGAGTTCAGCGGAACGGGACCCTGGGTGAGGGAGAACAAGGAACTCATGGAGCGCACCCTGGCCAACATCAACATGGACATGGTGGGAGAGTGGCTGAGCCTGAACAAGGCCTACATGCGCCTGATGCGCACCACCTACGGCAACGCCCACTACATCAACGACGTGGTGGAGAACTTCTACCGGTTCGTCGGGGAGGCCAACAACGAGCGGATCCAGAACCGGAGCAATTTCTACAAGGTGCCTAGGCGCATCGTGGCCCCTACGGGAGCCGACGAGCCCTTCTACTACAGCATCGAGACCCACTACGGCGCTTCGGACCACGAGGTCTTCAACGATTGGGGCGTCCAGGTGCCGGGTGTCATGATGATCGCCTGGCCGGACCAGTGGTACCACACCTCGGGGGATCGTCCCGACAAGGCGGATCCTACCCAGCTCAAGCGGGTGGTGGTCATCGGGGCGGCGGCGGCCTACGCGGTGGCCAGCGCCGACGACGACCTGGCCGTCCGTCTGGCCGGGGAGATCGCCTCCAACGCCACACGGCGGCTGGGGCATGAGTTCATCATTGCCCAGGAGCTTCTCACCCACGCCGATGCGGCCTCCTTGGCCGGAGCCTATCAGCATGCCCGGGCCCACATCCAGGGTTCGGTCATGGCCGAAGAGGCCACCCTGGAAAGCGTCCTGCAGTTGGCCACGGACCGGGCCAAGGTGGGGGCGTACGTGGAGGCCATGAAGAAAACGGTGGGGGCGGTGGGCACGGCGCACCTTGCGGCCCTGGAGACCCACATGCAGGCGGTGGCCGGACGCCTGAAAGTCCCTCCGGTCAGGCTCACCCCCACCGAGCTGGAGAGGCGGGCGGCCCGGACCGTACCCCGGCAAACCCCCCTGGTGAAGCGGGACGGCTACCAGGGGTGGCGGCAGCACCTGCAGGCCGTGCCGCAAGACGTGAGGGCTCGCTACCCCTACGGGCGGGTGAACACCAACGAGATCCAGCTCCTGGTGAACGGCCGACGATCGGCCCTGGACATCAAGATCATGCTGGACGCCCAGAGCCCCGCGCCGGCCGACCTCCAGGAGGTGTTGAACTACCTGGAGGTGCTCAAAGCCGCGGGGCTGGTCGCCTTCTAGGCGTAGCCTCCCGGAGCCGGAGCAGGCAGGGTAGGGTCGGGGGCAAGGATCCCCCGGCCCTGCCTTTTTGCTTTCCGGTTTCGGGGGGGTGGGCTGCGCGCCCCGGAGCCTGCCGCCGTCACGGTCGGGCGCCCCCTTGGGACGGCGGCCTTCGCCCCGGGGGGTTCAGCGTTGCACGGGTCTTGCAAGGGATTCCGGCGGGGCATGGCCAAGAGCGAGGAAGATCGGGCCTTGCCCGGCCGGGTTCTATGGGTTGACGGGGAGAAGGATCCGAGAAAATACGGATACACCGGAAACAGGAGAGGTGCGATTCTAAGATGGTGGGGTTGGGCGGCGGCGTGGGTTCACCTCCAAGCCTCGGGGAGCTGCCCCGGCGAAGGGAGGGAGCGATGCACGAAAGCGGAAACGGGATCAGCCGGCGGAGGTTCCTGGGCGTGGGGAGTAAGGTCGCCCTGGGAGCTGTGGCCGGCACGGGAGGCCTGGCCCTTCCCGTTCTGGGGGCGGTACGGTCGGAGCCGGCGGGGGGGACGAACGGCCACCTGGCCATCCTCTTCGATTCCACCCTCTGCGTGGGTTGCCGGGCCTGCGAGATGGCCTGCAACGACGCCAACCAATTGGGGCGTAGCGTGGAGGAAATCTTTGCCGGTCGGGAAGCGGAAGACTTCCATGCCCTGGCCCCCGATGTGTTCACCTACATCACGCCCCACATGGATCCCACGGGATCCAGGGCCGTGGCCTTCGGCAAAGCCCAGTGCATGCACTGTCTGGAACCGGCGTGCGCCACGGTCTGCCCGGTGGGAGCCCTGGAGAAGACCCCGGAGGGACCGGTGATCTGGCATGGGGAGCTCTGTCTGGGGTGCCGTTACTGCCAGATGGCCTGCCCCTTCCATGTTCCGCGGTTCGAGTGGCATTCCCGGAACCCCAGGATCCGGAAATGCGAGATGTGCCCCTCCAGACGCGCAGAAGGGGAAAAGCCGGCCTGTGTGTCCATTTGTCCCACGGGCGCCTTGAAGTTCGGGACCCGGGAGGACCTGTTGGCCGAGGCCCACCGGCGTATCCAGGAAAACCCCCGGGGCTACGTCCACCGGGTCTACGGCGAGAAAGAGGCGGGAGGCACGGGGTTCCTGGTCCTGGCCGCCCAACCGTTCCGGCACCTGGGCTATCCCGAGGGGCTTCCCCAGACTTCGGCGGCCCAGGCGGTCCGGCCCGCCATGGCGGCGGTCCCTGTGGTCCTCAACGGCCTGATCCTGGCCCTGGGAGCTTCGGCTTGGGTGGTTCACCGTCGGGCCTCCAAGGCCGAGGGGGAGAACGATGGGAAGGAGGAGAGCCATGTCTAGGGTCCTGGCCGTTCTGCTTCCCCGGTCCCCAGGCGGGTGGATCCTGTGGGGGCTGGCTTTCCTGGCCTTGGTCCTCGTGGGGGTGCGCTTCGCCCACGGGTTGGGGGCGGTCACGAACCTGAGCGACGCCTATCCGTGGGGATTCTGGATCGCCGTGGACGTCCTGATCGGGATCGCCCTGGCCTCGGGGGGATTCGTCATGGCGGGGGTGGTCCACCTCTTCGGACGGGAACGCTACCACCCCCTGGTCCGCCCGGCCATTCTCACGGCCCTTCTAGGCTATCTGCTCTTCATCGCGGCCTTGGCGGTGGACTTGGGGCGCCCGTGGCACATCTGGAGAGCGTTGATCTCGTGGAACCACCACTCTCCCATGTTCGAGGTGGCCTGGTGCGTCATGCTCTACACCACGGTGCTGATCCTGGAATTCGCCCCGGCGGTGCTGGAGCGCCTCGGCCTCGGGCGCGCGTTGGCGTGGTGGCGCGAAGGTGCGCCCTGGGTTGTGGTCGCCATGCTCACCCTCTTCTCCTATGCCATGACCCTGAGTCCGGTGTGGGCCGGTCTCACCTTCGGACTCCTGGTCCTGTGGGAAGGGCTGATGCGGGCCGGGGTCATGCCCAGGGACCGCCAGATGCCGATCCTTCTCATCCTGGCAGGGGTGACCCTTTCCACCCTCCACCAGTCCAGCCTGGGGACCCTGTTCCTGGCGGTGGATCGGCTGGCCGATCCGTGGCAGACACCCATCCTGCCGGTCCTGTTTTTCCTATCGGCGGTGATGGTGGCGCCGGCGGTGGTCATCCTGGAGGCCACCTTCGGGGCCCGGGCCATGGGACGGCGCCCGGAACAGCCCCTCCTCATGGGGTTGGCCGGGGCCATGCCCTACCTCCTGGGGGTCTACCTCGCGGTACGGTTGGGGGACGTGGTGGTGCGGGGGGTGGTCTTCCCCCTTCTGGAACCCTCCGTCCTCTCGGGGTGGTGGTGGCTGGAAATCCTCTTGCTCATCTCCGCCTGGGTCCTGTTTTCCCTGCCGGAACTCCGGTGGCGACGCAACGGCCTGGTCCTGCCGGCCTTCCTCACCGTGCTGGGACTTGTGACCCATCGGCTGGGGGTGGCCCTCGTGGGGATCTCCGTGCCGGGGGCCCCGGCCTATGTGCCGGCTTGGAGCGAAATAGCCATCACGGCGGGGTTGCTGGCGGCGGGTCTGCTGGCGTTCCGGATCCTTGCGGAGGTGCTGCCCGTCTACGGTGAGGAACCGGAGTCCCAGGCGAGGGAGGCCCGGGCGGGGGGCGACGGGGCCGGCCGGCTTCCGGCCGCCGGCGTGGATGGGGGGCGGCGCCGGGCCCTGGCCGCCGAATCGGCTTCCGGCTGAACCTATCTCGAAGGAGTGCGACATGACGAACCCTGTGCCGCCCACCACGAATCCCACCTGGATGCGGGCTTTGGGTACCGTCTTCAGCGGGATCGCCCTGGTGCTCCTCATCTTCCTGTCCCAATCCGTGGTGGGCCTGCGGAGCGAAATCCGGCAGATGAGGGAGACCCTTGTGACCCGGGAGCAGTTGGCCAATCTCGCCGCCCGCCTGGGGCCCACAGACCCCGCTCTGGCGGGCCTGGAGGGCACCTGCACGGACTGTCATGACGTGAAGGCGTTCCGCGACTCCCACAAGCTGGATGATGTGGAGGTGCAGGAGCTGGTGGCCCGCATGAGCCAACTGGCCGGGGCCCATATCGCTCCGGAAGAGGTACCCCGGGCCGAGGCCGCCCTCACCTTCATGAAGTGCGCCCACTGCCACTCCATCGACCGCCTGAAGGAACTGGCCATCTTGAGCCCTGAAGAACGCTGGAAGGTTATCGTCTCCATGATGCAGGAGCCGGGGGCCAAGATCAGCCAGGAGGACGCCCAGCGGATCCGGGATTTCTACGGCGACTTCTGGGGGTGGCACCGGAAGAACTGAGCCCCAAGCCAGCTCAGTCAGGTTCCTCGTCGGGCAGTTCGATGACGAGGAGCACCCGCTGACCCACCTTCTCGGTGCTCAGGAAGAAATCGTGGGTCAGGGCCACCTCCTCGGGGCCGAAGGTGAAGGTGGCCGGAACCCGACGGTGGGCTCGGCCGGTGAGGTACGTGTCCGTGGCGGTGCGCCGGATGGCACAGCCGGAGCAGTGGATGGTGCGGCCGCACCCTCCGGGAAGGCGGGAGTGCACGCACTCGAAGACCTCGCCCAGCAGCCGCCCCACCACATCGTCCCCGTTCTTCCCCGCCAGAATCCGGGCCGAGTGGTTGGCGGCCAACACCTCCACGTTGCCGGAGACCACCGTGACCGGAAACCCCAAAGAGTCCAGGAACTCCTGGAGGGGCTGGCCGCCCCCGGACACGAGGCTTTCCAAGCAATCTTCGCAGATGCCGTGGGACCGAAGAAGGCCGCAGGAAGGGGCTTCCTCCCCTTCGCTGTGGGTAAGCTCGCGACCACACCAGGCGCAGACGATTTCCATGGCACTGCCAACCGAGCCCTTGGGGGGAGGCCGGGGAAACCAGAAAAACGGTCAATTTTCCAGGTCTTCCCTCGGCGCCCGGTGGCGGGCCACCCCCCACGTGCTCCCCGAGGTGTCCGACTATCCTAGCCAGGGGCGTGGGCCGACGCCAGACGGGCGGGATCGGCGCAGGCTTCCCCTTGGCCCGGGGCGAATTCCTCCTTAGGTTTCCCGCAAAAGAGGACCGGGCGATTTGTGGCGTATTGCGGCCCGATGCCCGAGGCGGCCGGCGCGGCCGGTAGCCGTCTCGGCGGCATCGAACCAGCTAAAAAGCCGAACCCCGGTGACGTCTCGTGACCGGGGTCCTTCTTTTGGAGCCTTTCGTGGACGTACCCTTCCGTTCCCCTTCCCCCACAGAGCGGATTCAGCTCCTCCAGGAAGCCCTGGCGAAGCGCATCCTGGTCCTGGACGGGGCCATGGGGACCATGATCCAAAGCTGCGGCCTGGGGGAGGACGACTTCCGGGGCACCCTTTTTCGCGGCCACCCCAGGCCGCTGCAGGGGGCCAACGACCTCCTGGCCCTGACCCGCCCTGAGGTGGTGCGCCGGATCCATGAGGCCTATCTGGAGGCCGGGGCGGACATCCTCGAAACG
>JAUQOX010000332.1 GCA_030550695.1 Gemmatimonadota bacterium
AGCGTGCTGGAGGGGGGGGAGCTGCACAGCCTGGGGCTTCTCCTCACCGCCGGCAGGGAATTGGACGGGGCCTTGGCCCTGGCAGGAGACGGGCTCCGGAGTCTCGGGTTCGTTCGGCAGGGGCTGTACCGGGATCGGGCCGCCGAGAAGCGGATCCAGCTCACGGTGGACGACACCGGAGCGGTGCTGGATTCCGCTTCGCCCCAGCTCGCTGCCATCCGGGAGCGTCTCCGTTGGGCCCATGGCCGGATCGTTCGGGCTCTGGAGCGGCTCCTGGCCAGCCTTCCGGAGCGCTACGTGGTACCGGATGCGTCCGTGACCATCCGGGAGGGTCGCTACGTCATCCCCGTCCGGCGGGAGGGGAGGGGGGAGGTGGGGGGCGTGGTTCTGGATGAATCCGCCACGGGCGCGACCCTGTTTGTGGAACCCCCCGTCGCCCAAGCCCTGATGGGGGAACTCCGGGATCTGGAGCGGGAAGAGGTCCGGGAAATCCACCGCATCCTCCGGGAGCAGACCGAGGCCTTGCGTCCGGTTCTGCCCCTCCTGCAGGCGTCCCAGGAAGCCTTGGTGACCTTCGATGCCCTGTATGCCCGGGCCCGCATGGCCTTGGCGTGGGGGGGACATGCCCCGGAACTCCTTCCTCCAGGGGCCCAAGAGCTGGTGGTGGTGCAGGGAAGACACCCCCTGCTGGTGGTGTTGGGGGGGGTGGACTCGGTGGTCCCCTTCGATCTGTCCTTGGAGCCGGGCGAGCGGGCCCTGGTGGTCTCGGGGCCGAACACCGGCGGCAAGAGCGTGTTCCTCAAGGCGTTGGGTCTCGTGGTCCTCCTGGCCCAGGCAGGTGTGGTGCCGCCGGTGGGAAGGGGGACCCGCCTTCCCGTATTCCGAGGGGTATACGCGGACATAGGGGATGAGCAATCCATTGCGGATAACCTGTCCACTTTTTCCGCCCACGTGGCTCACCTCAAGGAAATCCTTCAGGAGGCGGGCCCCGATTCCTTGGTCCTGGTGGACGAGTTGGGGAGTGGAACCGATCCTCGGGAAGGAGCGGCCCTGGCTCGGGTGTTTCTGGAGGAGCTGGTGGAGCGAGGTGCCCTGACGGTGGTGACCTCCCATCTGGGGGCCCTCAAGGAACTGGATCGCCCCGGAAGCGGGGTGGTGAACGCGTCCCTGCAATTTGATCCCGAACGTCTGGCCCCCACCTTCCGCCTCGTGAAGGGACGCCCCGGGCGAAGCTATGGGCTGGCCATTGCCCGGCGCCTCGGCTTCCCGGCCCGCCTGTTGGATCGGGCCCAGGCGTACCTCCCTCAGGAGGAGCTCCGTCTGGAGGATCTGTTGAGGGCCCTGGAAAGCAAGGAGAAGGAAGTTTCTCGCCAGCTCGAGGACCTCCACCGCCGGCAGGCAGAGGTGGAGGCCCTCCTCAGGGACCTGGAGGCCCGGGAGCAGGCTTTGAGGGCACGGGAGAGGGAGGCGGAGCTTCGGGCGAAACAGGCTGCCCGCCAGTTCCTTCTGGAGGCCCGCCGGGAAGTGGAGGCGGTCATCGAGGAATTGCGCCGGGCCGCGGCGGCCGGGGGAGGTGAGGAGGCTCCGGGGACGAGTTCCCTTCCGGACCTGGCCCGCCAGGCCCGACGCAAGGTGGAGGAAGCGGCTCGCCGGACCCGTGGCCCTCTGGCAAACCCCCGGCGGTCGCGGGTTGGTCTTCTTCCGCTTCCCGGAGAAGTCGTGGGGGTGGTAGGTTCCAAGATACGGGGTCGTTTGGTGGAGGTGCGGGAGGGGCGGGCGGTGGTGGAGTCGGGGGGTGTGCGGATCCAGGTGCCGGTGGAGGATGTGGTGGCGGCGGGGGGCGTGGAGGGCGAGGAAGGGGAACGGGCTGCCCGGCAGGGGAGGGAGGAGGCCTCGAGCTGGGTGGGCCCGGAAGTGGACGCCTCGCCTGAGCTGGACCTCCGGGGCCTCAGGGCGGCCGAAGTGGATGGGCTGTTGGACCGTGCCCTGGACCGGGCCGTGCTGGGTGGACTCGGCGAGTTGAGGGTCATCCATGGGAAAGGTACGGGTGCTCTTCGGGAGAGGGTGGCCTCCCTGTTGTCCCAAGACCCCCGTGTCAAGGATTTCCGCATCGGACTGCCGGGGGAGGGAGGAACTGGCGTGACCGTGGTGCGACTTCGTTGAGCTTCCGGTCACGGCCCAGGGCGTGCCCCCTCCAGGGTAGGGGGTCTTGCGGCGGGCCCGTCCTTTGTCCAGGGGGGGGCGGATGCGGGAGGGGTGAGGGGGAAGGGGCCTTCAGCCGCGCTGGGATCGGAGGGCGGTCGGAGGAAGTTCGGGGATGATATCGGACGAGGTGGTCGAGGAAGTCCGGCGGCGGGCGGATATCGTCGCCATCATTTCGGAACATGTGCCCCTGAAGCGGGCGGGAAAGGACTATCGGGCGCGCTGCCCCTTTCACGAAGAGCGTACGCCCAGCTTCTACGTGGTGCCCTCCAAGGGTTTCTACAAGTGCTTCGGATGTGGGGAATCGGGGGATGTCTTCTCCTTTCTCATGAAGCGCCTCGGCCTCGGCTTCATGGACGCGGTTCGGTACGTGGCGGAGCGGGTGGGGGTCGAGATTCGCAACACCCAGGGGCCGGACGAGGATGAGGGCCTACGGGCGTTTCACGAGGCGAACGCCTTCGCCCGCCGTTTTTTCGAACAGACCCTCTGGCATCCCGAGAGGGGGCGGCGGGCCCGGGAGTATCTGGCCTCCAGGGGGATCGGAGAGGCGACGGCGGAACGCTTCGGTCTGGGGTATGCTCCGGATGACCGCCAGGCTTTTCGGACGGCGGCCGCCCAGCACGGCCTCGACGAGAACGTCCTCGTG
>JAUQOX010000063.1 GCA_030550695.1 Gemmatimonadota bacterium
CAGCGTGCCCGGACCCGGCATGCACGAGCCGTGTGGCGAAAGTTGAATCCGCCCGGCACGGTGCCGGCGGAGCCGCTGATCGACGACCCCGCCATGGTGGCTGACGCCCAGGCGGCGTTGAGCCTTGTCGGGCTGAACAACGACTGGAAGTACCGTTTCACCTATTCCTCTTCCACGGTGGCCAACAACTGGGGCGCTTGGGTCAACGAACGTCTGGAGCTCCGTTTCAGCAACGCCTATGTGCGGCCTACGTCCGACGACAAGAAGGTGGCGGCGGTGACCCTGGCCGATCCCATCACCGGCCAACCTAGCCCGGCGGCCGCGGCGATCATCAACGAGGCCGTCACCACGCGACAGTACGGGCCGATCACGGTGGTCTCGGCCAGGGAGCTTCATCTGCTGCTGGCGGAGGCTTCCCTTGCCGCCAACGATCTGGCAGGATTCACGACGCATATCAATCGGCTGCGGGCCCTGGACGGCTTGCCGCCTTATGCAGGGCAGGTTCCCGCCCGAGACCTCCTCATCCACTCCCGACAGGCGAATCTGCTGTACCAGGGCCGTCGCCTGAACGACCACTATCGGTTCGGGATTCCTTCCTATCAGTGGCTTGACGGGAAGGAGGCCAAGGCCCGGCCGGGCACGAAATTCCCCATCACCTTCGTGGAGAGGACTTCCAACTGTCACATCGCCGGGAAGTGCTAGGGCGGCGTTCAGGGCCAAAGGATGAAGCAACCCCTCTGGAGAGGTCTTCTGCAGCCTGCGGTCTGGGTCCTGTTCAGCCTCTTCCCCCTAGGGGGTTGTGTGGGGTATCAGGTCCTTCGCGGTGGCGAAGACGTTCGCCCTGGTGAGGCGGTAAGGGTTCATCTCAGCCAAGCGGGGGCTCAGGGGGTGGGTTGGCGGGTGGGTGCGGAACCACGGAGATTGGAAGGAATTCTGGTCGAAGCTAGTGCGGATAGCCTACGCCTCGCGGTGAATTGGGGCGGATATGCCCTAGGCACACCTTTGATCAACAGGCTCGACACGGTGGCGGTGGCCAGGTCCCACGTCCTCGAACTCCAGCGCCGACGGTTCTCCGTGGCGAGGACCGCGGCCCTGGTGGCCGGTGGGGTCTGGGTGGCCGCTCGCCTTTTGCGCTCCGTTTCAGGACGTCGGGGAGGCGAGATTCCCGTTCCCGCGGATCCGCCGTTTTGATTCGAGCACATCGAGGCCTGAAGGATGGTGGAGAGAAAGAGGGCTCAGGTGCCCGCGCCGCCCTGCGGGGAAACGACGGAGAGGAGCATCGATCCTTGGGGGTCTCAGGGAGGTTCAGGGGCAGTGAGCCGGCGCCCCGCCCAGGATTTGCCGGAGCTCCATGAGCAGGCCCCCGACCAACAATTGGGGGTTGACGTTTCCTTGAGCCAGAAGGCGAGCTTCCCACACCTTTTCCGCAGCGGCGGCTACCCGGCGGGGGTCACCGTTCCAACGCAGGACGGGGAACGCGGGGGAAGGTTCAGGGGCTCCCGCGGAGGCTTCGGCCAGCTCCACCAGCAGCTCTTCCAGAGCATCCAGCAGGTCGGCCAGATCCCGCGCCCGCCGGGGTGAGAACTCGAGGGCAGCCCGAAACGCTCCGGCAGGCGAGGGGGCCAAAGCGGCCTCCAGAAGCTGCAGGGCCGCGCGCCTAAGCTGCTCCAGAGGGCCGTCCTCCCCGTTCCCGCGCCGGAAACCCAGGGCGCGGCCGATGCTTCCCCGGGAGAGGGAGGCCAGACGCCGGGCTTCGGCCTCGGGGATCCCCGCCACCTCCTCCAAGAAAGCCGCCACCTCTTTGCGGGAAAGGGGGGGCAGGTGGAGGGGAGTGGTCCGGGAGCGAAGGGTGGGGAGCAAGCGTCCCGGTTGCACCGAGGTCAAGATGAAGGTGGTTCGGGGAGGGGGCTCCTCCAGCAGCTTCAGGAGGGCGTTGGCGGCTTCCGAGGCGTCTTCCTGGACCGCCAAAGCGTCGGCTTCGCCCAGGATGAAGACTTGGTGTTCCCCCCGGGAGGGCTGGAGGTAGGCCCGCCGCCGAAGCAGACGAACTGCGGCCAGGTAGTGGGCTCGGGCCTCGCCGCTTACGCTGGGTTGAAGGGGATTCTCCCGGAGGGAGGCGAGCCGGAGGGCCCGAGCTTCCTCCAGGGCGTCGGCGAGCTTTTCCGGCGTGGACGCCTTCTCGGGGCGGGGCAAGGGAAAGTGCCAGTGGAGATCCGGGTGTTCCAGGCGCAGGGCCCAGCGGCAGTGCGTGCAGCTCCCGCAGGGGCCCTCTCCACCGGGGGAAGGGCACAAGAGGAGCTGGCCCAGCCACAGGGCCAAGTGTTGCTTCCCTACCCCTGGAGGGCCGTGGATGAGCAGGGCCTGGGGAAGGGACCCTCGGAGGCGGGCACGGGCCAGGGCCCGGAGCACAGGGCCGTGGCCCCAGTGGGGGTGCAGGGTCATGGCCGACGGGACCGGAGCCATTGGAGGGGGTCCATGGCCTGGGGACTCCCTCCGGCCACGGGTGCCCGGATCTGGAACTCCAGGTGGGGGCCCTCCGGCGTTCCCCTCCCCCCCACCGTCCCCACCACCTGGCCGGCGTTCACCGTGCGCCCTTCCACCACCCGGATCTCGTCCAGATAGAGGTAGAGGGTATAGAACCCCCCGCCGTGACTGAGGATGACCGTGGGGCCGTACCCCTCGAACGGCCCCGCCAGAACCACCGTCCCCTCCCGCACGGCGCGGACCGGCGTGCCGCCCGGAGCTCGGATGCCGATCCCGTTCCTCCGGAGAACGGTTCCGTTCGGGCGGCGCTCCAGCCCGAAGCGGTAGAGGATCTCCCCCTCCACCGGCCAGTCCAGCTTGCCGGCGTCGGCCGCCGAAAGGGTTGCCGGTCCCGCCGCCGCCCCTCCACCGACCCGGGCTCGGGCCTCGGCCTCCCTTCGGCGGCGTTCCAGGTCGTCCACCAGGTTGGAGAGCCGTTCCTCGTCCCGGGCCAGCTCCTGAAGGCGGGTTTGGGCCTGGGCTTCCTGTCTGCGATAGTCCTGGAGGGTCCGCTGGCGGTTTTCTTCCACGGCACGGAGTTCGGCCACTTCGCCCAGCTTCATTTGGCGCAGGCGGCCGAGCTCCGCCAAGGTTTCCTGGAGCTGGCGGTGATGGGCCTGCAGGGCCTCCTCCAGGCGGGCGATCCGATCCACCAAGGCTCGGTCATAAGCGGCCATGATCCCCAGGTACCGATACCGATTGAGGAGGTCGCCAAAGGATTCGGCCCCGAGCAAGACCCTCCACGAGTAGAGGGGCCCCCGCTTGTAGATGTCCCTCAGGCGCCGGTAGAGGATGGCTTGCCCTTCCCGGAGGGCTTCCCGGGTGCGGAGAAGCTCGGCCGTGGCCTCCTGGGCACGACCGGCGGTGCTTTCGGTTTGGAAGTCCAGTTCCGCCAGGACGGAGCGGGAGGCACTGAGCTGTCGCTCGATGTTGCTGAGCTCGTTGGCGGTGTTCCGCACCCGGCCGCGGATCTGCTCCATCTCGGCCTGGAGGCGCGCCCGCTCTTGGCGGATGGCTTCCAGTCGCCGCTGGCTCTCCAGGATCTGCCGCTGAAGGTCCGGATCTTGGCCCTCCAGGGCGGATCCAGGCAGGAGGGCGAGGGTTGCCGCAAGCCAAAAGGTCCGGGCAACGAGCCTACCCCGCATCGGCGAAGGGGGGCAAGGGGAAGGGGGCGGGAACACAGCCTACAGCCTCCGCAATTGCCTCTGCAGGGCTAAGGCGCTGGCCAAGAGCCCGAAAAGGGCGCCTGCCAGCACCCCCCCGAGGGACCAGACCGCGGGGAGCCATTCCAGTCGGAACAGAAATCGGGAGAGGCCCACGTAGAGCCCCCATGAAAGGCCCAGGGCCAGGAGAGCGCCGGCCGTGCCCACCACCGCTCCCTCCAGGAGGAACGGGCTTCGGATGTAGGCGTCTCGGGCGCCCACGAGCTGCATGACGTAGATCTCGTCTCGCCGGGCCAAGACGGCCAAGCGGATGGCCGTGGCCATGATGAGGGCCGCCACGGCCCCGAAGGAGACCCCCAACACCAGGGCCGCCAGACCGGCCACCCTTCGAAGGAAGAACAGACGCTCCACCCATTCCCGTCCGTACCGCACCTCCTCCACCCCGGGCAAAGAGGCGGCGGCCTCGGCCACCCGCTTCACCGTCTCCGTATCGCGCCGGCCGGCCTGGAAACGGACTTCCAAAGAGGCCGGGAAAGGATTCACTTCCAAGTCCGACGACACCTCGGCGATCTCCGGCAGCTCCCTGAGGGCCCGTTCCAGGGCCTCGTCCTTGGTGACGTGGCGGACCCCCTCCACCCCCGGCATCGTGCGGAGGGCTTCCAGGGCCGCGGAGACCTCCGCGGGGCGGGCATCCTCCCGAAGGTAGACCACCACCTCCACCCGCTCCTCCAGCTGGGAAACGGCTGCCTGGAGGTTGTGGGCGACCAGTCCGAAGAGGGCCAGGACCAGGAAAGCCAATGCCACCATGAGGACGGAAAGCCCGGTGAGGAGGGGGGCACGGCGGAACCCCGCCACGGCTTCGCTGAAGATGCGGGCCACCGCCGGCCTCCTACTCTCCCGGGCGGGAATCGTACACCAGCCGGCCCTGGGCCAGCTCCATGACCCTGGCCTTGGGATACTGCCGGACGAGATCCAGATCGTGGGTGGCCATCACCACTCCCATGCCCCGTGCGTGGAGTTCCCAGAACAGATCCATGATACCCCGGGTGGCACGCTCGTCCAGGTTGCCGGTGGGTTCGTCGGCCAGAAGCACCAGAGGGTCGGAGGCCAGAGCCCGGGCGATGGCCACACGCTGCTGTTCTCCCCCCGAGAGCTCCTCCGGCGAGGCCCCCGCTTTGGCCGCCAGCCCCACCTGCGCCAGCAGCCGCTGGGCCCGGGGCCGGATCTCCCCTTTGGGAGCGCCCGTGACCTCCAGGGCAAAGGCCACGTTCTCCAGGGCCGTTCGTCCCGGGAGGAGGCGAAAATCCTGGAACACGAAACCCACCCTCCGTCGGACTTTCCACACGTCCCGCCGGGGGGTCTTGAGGCTGGAGAATCCCGTCACCCGGACCTCTCCCCGGGTGGGGCGTTCGGCCATGTGGATCAGCTTGAGGGTTGTCGTCTTGCCGGATCCGGAGTGGCCGGTCAGGAACACGAATTCCCCTTTGGGAATGTAAAAGCTCACTTCCTCCAGGGCGGCACCCGCCCGGGGAAAGATCTTGGTGACCTCCAGGAACCGGATCATGGGGCTCCTCTGCCGTCCTCCGGATTGCCGTCCTCCCGGGGGCGAGGGGAAAGGGCGGGCCCAGGACCGGATGCCGCCCTGCGATTCTCGGCGAGGAACACGGCCAGGCGCAGGGCCTCCATGGCCGAGGAGGGGTCGGCCCGGCCGGTGCCGGCCAAGGAGAAGGCCGTACCGTGGTCAGGAGAGGTGCGGGGGAAGGGGAGTCCCAGGGTCACATTGACCCCCCGGCCGAAAGCCACCGTCTTGAAGGCGGCCATGCCCACGTCGTGGTAGGGGGCCACCACGGCGTCGAACTCCCCTCGGAGAGCCCGATGGAAAACCGTATCCGCCGGGACGGGCCCCTCCACCTGCCACCCCTCCCGCTGCAGTTTGGCCGCCACCGGTGCCTGGATCTCCGCATCTTCCCATCCGAACAAGCCCCCGTCGCCCGCGTGGGGGTTCAGGGCGCAGAGCCCCACCCGGGGATCCGGGAGCTTCCAATCCCGAACCAAGGAGGCCAGGAGGAGACGGGCCTTTTCCTCCAGGAGGTCCCGACTCAAGACCTGGAAGATCTCGCGGAGGGGCAGGTGGGTGGTGGCGAGAAGGACCCGAAGGCTGCCGCCCAGGGGGGTGGTCTCGGCGCACATGAGCATCCCGACCTCGGCTGCACCGGTGAGGCTCTGGAGCAGCTCGGTCTGACCCGGGGTGTGGATTCCCGCTTCTTGGAGGGCCGGCTTGTGGGCCGGTCCCGTCACCAGGGCCACCACCTGGCCCTCCTCGGCCAGAGCGACCCCCAGACGGATGGCTTCGACCGTCACCCGGCCGGCCCCCCGTTGCGTCCCATCCCATGCGCCGACGGATTGGTAAGGAAGGTCCGCCGGGGCGAAACCCTCGGGCCCCAGGAGCAGGAAGGAAACCTGGGGGAGGGAGGGCTGGAGGGCCCGCACGGCGGCGCACATCACCTCCGGCCCGATCCCCCTGGGGTCCCCGAGGGTTACGGCGACGGTCTGGGGGGGCGAACCGGAGGGGGGAGTCATGGGGCCCCGAGGGCCTCCATTCGGATCTGCACGAAGGTCTTGGCCCGCAGCTCCTCCACGACCCGCTCCAACAGCTTCTCCTGCTGCAGACGCTGGCGGATCTGGGCCCTCAGCTCCGGGTCGTCCGCCGTCCACGGCCGTCCCGGTTGGAATCCCACCACCTGGACAACGGCCAACCGCTTTTCCCCGCCCCTGACCTGGTACTCCAAGGGACCGACAAATTGCCCCGGGTTGGTGCTCCGGAGGGCCTCCCCGAACCCGGGAGGGAGTTCCCCTAACCGATCCATGGGCACCTCCAGGGAATCCGGCGCGGAGGGATCGCCGAAGGCATCCGCCAACGCCTGGAAGGATTCGCCTGCCTCCCAGCGCCGGCGCACCTCCAACGCCCGGGCCCGGGCGGCTTCTTCATCGGCCCGTGTGGGGGTCACGGGGATCAGGATATGGCGTGCCCGAACCTCGCCGGCGCGCCGCCTCTCGACCTTGATGATGTGGTAACCGTAAGGGGTGCGGACGGGTTCGCTCACCGCGCCGGTGGGGAGTTCAAAGGCGGCGTTTTCGAACGCCTCCACCATCTCTCCCCGCCGGAACCAGCCCAGCTCGCCGCCGCTGTTCTTCGTCCCTTCGTCCTGGGAGAACCGCCGGGCCAGCTCGGCGAAGTCCTCTCCCGCCAGGGCCAACTGCCGGACCTTCTCCGCCTCGGCGCGGGCCGCCTCCAATGCCGAATCCGAGGGGGTGGGAACCACCACGATCTGCCGGAAGATCACGGTGGGGGGGCGCTCGCCCAGGAAATCCTTTTGGGCCTGGAAAAAGGCCTCGATCTCGGCGCTCTCCACCGGGATCCGAGCCATGTCCTGGAAACGGCGGCTGAGATAGAGGGAGTAGAGTCGCTGGGCCCGGGCCTGGACCTTGAGGTAGTCCCGGTACCCGGTAAGGGTCCATCCCTGTTGGGCCAGGGCTTGCTGGAAGGCCTGCATGGAACCGTAGGCCCGGGTCCGTTCCTGGATCTCCTGGTTGACCACCTCGTCCAGTTCCGCCTCGTTCACCACGAGGGTGGTGTCCTTGGCGGCGGCCTGGAGAATGAGGAGTTCCTCCACCATCTGCTCAAGGACCTCCCGCTGCATGCGGGTCAGCCCTTCCCCCGGCGGGGGAAGGTCCATGCCCTGCGCCCGTAATTGGAGAAGCCGCTCCTGAAGCTGGGTGTAGGTCACCACCGAGTCCCCCACCACGGCCACGATCCGGTCCACCAGCCCCCCCTTCTCCTGGGCGGGAAGGCCGGAGGGGGGGGCCAGGCTCAGGAGGCAGAGCATTCCCAAGGCTCCGGACATCCCCTGTCGGCGAGGAAAGGTGATGCGCATAGGGAACACCTCCTCCCTACCGGGAGGTATCGGGAGGCGGCGAGCCCCCCGGTTCGCCGCCCGGCCTCAGGGGGATGGGGGCGGGGGGCTGACGGCGGAGGTCTTCCACCCGCTGGACCACCAGGGAGTAGTTGGCGGGGAAAAGCTGGGGACGGTATTGCCGCCTGAGGGCCACGGATATCCCGCCCAGAGGATAGACCTCCCGGCCTTGCTGCACCACCTCCCGGAGGAGCTGCAGGACCACCCGGTTGGCGGCCTCCTCCACGGTCTCGCCGGAGTAGGGGGCCGCGCCGACGAACCCCAATTGGCGGGCCAAGGAAGCAACCCCCTCCCGGATGGCGGTGGCCAAGGAATCCCGGCGGGAACTGCGGACCTCGATTCCTTGGGCCTGGGCCTCGTTGAGAAGCAGCTCCACCCGGGCAATGTTCCGGAGCAGTCCGTCCAGCTGTTGGTCGGTGGCGGCTTGGATCTGACTGCGGAGGGCCGGATCCCTGGTGAGGATCCACTCCTGGACCTCCTCCACGGTCAAGGCCCCCCCCTTATAGCTGACCATGGGCCGTTTGGCTGCCTTGCGGGTAAGCCGCAAATCCGGTTCGGCCGCCAGACGCCTGAGAACTTCATAGGATTCTTTGGGTACCTTCAGTTGGGCGGCCTCCAGGATTCCCGCAACATAGGCGCTTTCGGCTTCCATAATCTTGCGGCTCTGCACCATCGCGCGGAGCTCGTCCCGGTTGGTGTCCAGCGGAGGAACCTCCTTTTCTTCCACCCGGATGATGTGAAAGCCGAAGGGAGTCTCCACCACCGGACTGAGTTCTCCCTTCCCCAGGGCAAAGGCTGCACGCTCGAAATCAGCCACCATCTCCCCGCGCCCGAAGGTCCCCAGGTCTCCCCCCGCCGGCCCGCTCCCGGGATCCTGGCTGTACTGGCGGGCCAAGGCGGCGAAATCCTCGCCGGCCACGATCCGGTTCCGCAGGCTCTCCAGGGCCTGGCGGACGCTGTCCTTCTGGGCAGGGGTGGCCCCCTCCGGCACCCTCATCAGAATATGCCGTGCCCGGATCCGGGTACCCGGGACCTCTTCGGCAAGCTGTTCCTGCAGCTCGGCCTCCGAGAGGGCGGTGTCCACTTGAATGACCCTTTCCCGGAGTTCCATGACCCGTTCCTGGTTGATCTGCTGGGTCACCAGGAGGTCCACGTCCAGGTTCTGGAGGGTGGAGTCCTGCATGGCCGTGCGGGCCAGGAGAAAATAGTCCACCCAGAGCTCGGTGAGGGCTTCCACCACCTCGGTTTCGTTGGGCAGCTGGAGCTGGGGATAGAGGATCTCGGCGGCGGCCGCCGCGGTGAACTCCTGCCCTCCCACCCGGGCCAGGACTCCGGCTGGCGGCGACGAGGATTCGTCGCGGCAAGCCGAAAGGGCCATGAGACAGAACAGGCAGGCCAGATTTCGGATTCTCATGTTCGTGCCTTCTCCTGAAGGTTCTTCACCGCCCTGGCAGGTCCCGGCCTTCCGCGATCGGCCCTGCGGGTCCCACCTGGGGACATCCACGCACCGTGGGCGGCCTCGACTTCCGCGCCTCCCCGAAGGGAGCCTCCGGGCCTCCGTCCTAGGTTCCTCCGTTCCCCTGCCGGTCTTTGCCCCTTTCGGAGTGCCCGGCGGGCGGGCCCTGGGGGGCCATCGCCGCCCCGAGGAGCGAAAAGGCCTCCCGCAACGTCTCGGCCAGGGGCTGCGCCCCGGCCTGTCGCAACACGAGGGAGAGGGGGTCCAGCCGTTTGACCTCCACGTCCACCTGCCGGTCCTCGAGGGCGCGAGCAACCCGGGCCAGGGGCGGCACGACCCCAGCCCGAAAGCTTATCCGCCCTTCCCGCCCGTCCAACTGGATCCTTTCGACTCCCAGCCGGCGTCCCATGAGTCGGAGGCGCGCACCGTCCAACAGCGCCTGGGCCTCCCGGGGGACGGGACCGTAGCGGTCCCGCAACTCCCTTGCCAGCTCGTCCACTTCTTCCGGCTTCTGCGCGCGGGACAGGCGCCGGTACAGGTGCAGCTTCTGCCCAGCATCAGAAATGTAGGCATCGGGAAGGAAAGCGGAAGCCGAGAGGGTCACTTCCGGTTCCGGATAGTCCTCCTCGGCAGGGCCCCGGCGAAGCCGCTCCACCGTCCGCTCCAAAAGGCGCAGGTAGGTGTCCAGGCCGACGGCGTGGGCGAACCCCGACTGTTCGCTTCCCAACAGGCTGCCGGCTCCCCGGAGCTCGAGATCCTTGATGGCCACGGAGTAGCCGCTGCCCAGCTCGGTGTAGTGCTCCAAAACCCGCAGACGCTTTTCCGCCTCCTCCCCCACGTCCTCGGGCACGACCAGGTAGCAGTAGGCCTGACGGTGGGAGCGGCCCACCCGCCCGCGAATCTGGTAGAGCTGGGCCAGCCCGAAACGATCGGCACCGTCCACGATCAGGGTATTGGCGTTGGGTACGTCCAGGCCGTTTTCGATGATGGACGTACAGACCAGGACGTCCACCTCGCCGTCCACGAAAGCCCGCATGACCTCGTCCAACTCGCGGGGGGGCATCTGACCGTGAGCCACGGCGTATCGGGCCTGAGGCTCCAACTTCCGGATGCGGGACGCGGCTGTGTGGATGGTCTCCACCCGGTTGTGGAGGAAAAAGACCTGACCCCCCCGATCCAGCTCCCGGTGAAGGGCTTCCCCCAGAATGGTGTCGGACCAGGGGAGGACGTAGGTGAGGACGGGGAGCCGGTCGCGGGGAGGGGTCTGGATCAGCGAAAGGTCCCGGAGGCCGGACAGGGAAAGGTGGAGGGTCCGGGGGATGGGGGTGGCCGTAAGGGTAAGCACGTCCACGGAGGTCTTGAGGGCTTTGAGCCGCTCTTTGTGCCGAACCCCGAATCGCTGTTCCTCATCCACCACCAGGAGCCCCAGGTCCTTGAAATGCACATCCGGAGAAAGGAGCCGGTGGGTTCCGATTACGATGTCCAGTCTTCCGGAACGGATTCCCTCCAAGATAGCCGCCTGTTCCTTGGGAGTCCGGAAGCGGCTGAGGGCGGCGATGCTCACCGGAAAGCCCGCCAGCCGTTCCTGGAATGTGCGGAAATGCTGTTCGGCCAGAATGGTGGTGGGAGCCAATACGGCGACTTGCTTGCCGTCCTGGACGGCCTTGAAGGCAGCCCGCACCGCAATCTCGGTCTTTCCATACCCCACATCCCCGCATACCAGGCGGTCCATGGGACGGGCGAGTTCCATGTCCCGTTTCACCTCTTCCGAGGCACGGCGCTGGTCGGGAGTGTCCTCATAGAGAAAGGAGGATTCCATCTCGCGCTGCCACCGGCTGTCGGGGGAGAAGGCGAAACCTTGTGCCGTCTGCCGCATCGCATAGAGCTCGAGCAGCTCGGTGGCCATGGCTTCTAAGGCTTGTTCGGTCTTCTTGCGGAGCGTTTTCCAACTCCGGCCGCCGATCCTGTGCAGTTTGGGAGGTTCCGCGTCCTCCCGCTCTCCCACCCACCGCTCCACCAGGTCCAGACGGTAGACCGGCACTCGCAGGAGGTCCCCTCCGGCGTACTCGATGGTAAGGACCTCCATCTCCACGCCGCCCGCCAGGATCCTTTCCAACCCCCGAAAGACGCCCACCCCGTGGTCCATGTGCACCACGTAGTCCCCTGGCGAGAGCTGGGCCAGGCTTTCCAGGGCAGCCGCCCCCCGGAAGGCCCGCCGCCTTCGGAGGCGGCGGGGACGGCGGAAGATCTCGTGGTCCGTGAGGACCCGGAGGGGGGGATGGCAAAGGGGAAGGAGGAAGCCCCCCGCCAGGGAGCCGACCCCGAGGGAGAGGCCGGGAAGACGGACCCCCTCGCCCAGGATGTCCTCCAGCCGTTGAACCTGGCCGTCGTTGTCGCAGAGGATCACCGTCCGATGGCCCTGGGCCGCTCCCTCCCTGAGGAAAGCCCCCAGCCGCTCCATGTCCCTTTCGACAGGGGGGGGAGGAAGCGCCCCCAAGACCACATCCGCCGGTCCGTCCGGCCGAAAGGCCAGACGGGGGAAGGAAGCCATCCGCCGCAGGAACTCCTCGGGAGGGAGGAACACCTCCTCCAACGGGGGAGCCTGACGCCCCTGGGCCAAAACCTCCTCCCGGAGAAAGGCCCCCTGTCCCCACGTCCGGGCCGGCTCCTCCTCCCACCCCTGGGGCAGAAAGAGGGCCAGGAGGGTGTCCGAGGGGAGGAGGTCCGTCAGGGAACGTTGCACCGCAGGACCTTCCCGTCGGCGGAGGAAGTCCACCGGCAGCACATGGGTTTCGTCCAGGGACCGCAGGGATCGCTGGTCGAAGAGGTCGAAGGCCCGGATGGAGGCCACGGCGTCATCCCAGAACTCCACCCGGACGGGATCTCCGGCTCCGAAAGAGAAGAGATCCACCAGTCCCCCCCGGACGGCGAACTGGCCTACCTCCTCCACCAGGGCTACGCGCTGAAAACCCCTTGCTTCCAAAGCCTTCAGAAAAGCCTCGTGGGAGAGGCGCTGGCCCACGCGCACCGTCAGCCTCAGATCCGCCAGGCTTTCGGGGACGGGGGCTTTCTCCTGGAGGGCCCGAAGGGTCGTCACCAGGATCCGGCTCCTTCCGCTCAAGAGGGCTTCCAAAGCCTCCACCCGAAGACCGCAGACATCCAGGTGGGGCTCCAACTCTTCGAAGGGAAGGGCCTCCCGCTGCGGAAAAAGGGGAACCTCCCCTGCGCCCAGCAAGGACTCGAGGTCCGACGCCAGGGCCGACGCATCTTGGGGGGACGACGCCACGGCCACCAGGAGCCGATGGGGCAGGAGGGAGTGGAGGGCCGCCGTCACGGCGGCCCCACTGGAACCCACCGCCTCGCCCACCGTGCACAACCCGCCCGGAGGGGGAAGATCCCGGGCCAAGGACCGGACCCGATCCCACCCGGTGAGAAGGTTCAGAATGAGGGGCGAGGTCTGGCTACCCACCTACGTATGCCTCTCCACCAAAGCTGCGGGGCGCTTTCCGCTTTCCGATGGCAGGACGCCCGGTCGGCCGGCCATGGCATGCGCCATTTCGGGCACCGTGACGGTCCGAAACCCTTCTCGCAGATCGAAGGCTCGAACGGGTGCCGGGCCGGCTCCGCCCCTGAGTCTTGGGCTCCGGGGGGTCTTCGGGTCGACGGCCGGCGCCGGGTGTTTCCCGACCCTCCGGCCAGGCGCCCCCTAAGGGCCGCAACAAGTATAGTGGGATCCCGCCGGGGCCGAAGACCCCCCGCCTGCGGGACCGGTTCCCTGTCCACTTCCAGGGCACCCCTGTCCCCCGCAGGGGACGGGGCCCTGATGGACAAGCCACCCCCCTTCCAAGGTGGCGGATGGCACGAGAAGTGCAAGCCGAGATCGG
>JAUQOX010000064.1 GCA_030550695.1 Gemmatimonadota bacterium
CCATGGGAAGGGTGTTCTCGTCCATGTCCTCCCCGAAGACGGGTCTGCCCCCTTCCACCTCCAGGACGGCCCAAGTGCCGGGGCTCAAGGGGACAGCCCCGCCTTCCAGCAACCATCCCGGGAGTTCCTCGCCCTCCGAGGGAGCCAGGACCACCACGTCCCAAGCGAGATCGGGACGATGGAGATTGGAGGTCACCGTCAGCACCTCCCCTCCGGGGAGGGAAAACCAGAGGGCCTCCCCTTCCTTCAAGGCCCTGAGGCCCTCCTCCAACCCGCCGGCATCCCGCCGGCTACCCTCCCCGCCTTGCCTTCCCGCCAGCCACCGGCTCAGGAGACTCGGACCCCGAGGCCCGGCCAGCGTCAAAAAGAGGGGCTGGGGGTGGACCACGTCCACACGGGCCAGACGGGGGGGCATCACCCGTCCAAGGAGCTGCCGGGCGGCCTCGAAGCCGGCCGACGGCAGCTCCAACAGAAACCCGGAGGCCGTCTCTCCGCCGAAGACCCGCAGATCCGTCACCATCTTCCCCTTGGGAGTCAGCACAGCCGAATAGGCAACTTCGCCCGGGCGGGGAGAAACTCCCGCGGGGGGCAGAGGCGAGGGGATCCGGCCCGTGATCACACCTTTCAGCATATCGGCGGGGGCCTTGCCGTGCACGCGCAGGAACCGTCGGTCGGCCCTGGCGAAGACGGCGGCCCCTTCTCGGACGGCCCGGTATTCCGCCAGGAGCGCGGCGGGGAGAACCTCTTCGATCAACGCCTTCATCCCTCGACACTCTTCTCTTCGGAGGAAGCGCCCTTCCGCTTCAGCCGGTCCACGAGGGTTCGGATGCGCCGGGCATCGGCCGCCTCCGGGGCCACCTGAAGGTAGACTTGGAGCTGTCCCAGGGCTTCCTCTCTCCTTCCCAAGCGCGCCAGGATCACCCCCCGATCCCGAAGGTCCGGGGGAGAAAAAGGTCGGAGGATCAGGATCCGCTCCACGGCGCCGAGGGCTCTGCGGTGGTCGCCGGTGTGGAGGTAAAGACTCTTCAGATTGGTGAGGAGCCGCACCAGAATCTCCTGGCGCCGGGCAGGCCGAAGGAAAGAGTCGTGGAGACGCACCATCCCACCGTACACCCGGTCGAGGAGCTCCTGGAGTTGGTCCCGAAAGCGGAGGGCTCCCCCTTCAAAAGGGTCCACCAACAATTCCAGGGCCTCGCCCTGGTAACGAACCAGGAAATGACCCGGGAAATTCACTCCCTCCAAGGGGAGTCCCAGGCGCCACCCCACCTCCAGCACCACCATCCCCAAGGTGATGGGAATCCCCAACCTCCGGTCGAGGACGTCGTTCAAGAAGGAGTTTCGGGGATCGTAATAGACCTCCCGGTTGCCTCGGAACCCCCGCCGGTGGTAAAGGGTGTGGAGCACCTCCTGGAGCACGACGAGAGGGGCGGTCTCGCCCCCGAGACGATCCTGGGTCTCCTCCGCCAGAAGGTCCAGTCGGCCAAGATAGACCTCCTCCGCGAGCTGCGGATACTCCTCTTTGGCCACGAGGAGAGCCGCCAGGGCCAGGTTGATCTCTCCGTCGGGTCGATTCACCTCGGCAGCAAAGCGACGGCGGAGGGTCGATTCCGGGGCGCTCATGGGGGTCGTCGGGACGGAGCCACTGGACGGCAGAGCGAAGGTCCGTAAGTTGCTGGGAGTCTGCACCCGGCAGGGCAGGCAGCGAGCCTAGATACCCGTGTGTCGGCGAGGGTTCCCGAGGAGTTTCAGGCTTCCTCCTTCTCGAGGGACGTCCATGACCCAGCATGAGCCCAAGGACCAGCGCCCCAAGCTGCGGTTGAGCCAGTTGTCCCACGGGGCCGGTTGAGCCTGCAAGCTCGGCATGTCCGAGCTGGCGCAGGTGCTGCGCCATGTGGCCCCGGTCCAGGATCCCCGGGCGCTGGTGGACGCCTCCACCGGCGACGACGCCGCCGTGTACCTTTTGGAACCGGGCCGGGCTCTGGTGGTGACCACCGACTTCTTTACCCCCATTGTGGACGATCCTTATGAGTTCGGGCAGATCGCCGCCGCCAACGCCCTCTCGGATCTCTATGCCATGGGGGCCAGACCTCTGTTCGCGTTGAATCTGGTGGCCTTCCCCAGGAAGCTCCTGGGAGAGGATCTGCTGGGACGGATCCTCCAGGGTGGGGCGGACAAGACCCGGGAGGCCGGAATCCCCATTCTGGGCGGCCACTCCATCGACGATGCCGAGCCGAAGTACGGATTGGTAGCCGTGGGGGAGGTGGACCCGCAGCGGATGACCACCAACAGTGGGGCGCGGGTCGGCGACCGGTTGGTTCTGACCAAGCCCATCGGCACGGGGGTCATTGCCACCGCCATCAAGGCAGGCACGGCAGAAGCCTCATGGGTGGAAGCTGCCGTCCACTCCATGAGCACCCTCAACCGAGGCGCCGCCGAAGCCATGAGCCGGCTGGGGCTCCGGGCCGCCACCGACGTCACCGGTTTTGGACTCCTGGGACATCTCCGCCAAATGCTCCGGGCCTCGGGGGTTTCGGCCACCCTGGAACACCGGTACGTCCCCTTCCTTCCGGGGGCTCTGGATTTGGCAGAGAGAGGGGGATTTCCGGGGGGGACCAAGCGGAATCTGGCGGATCTCGAGGCGGACGTGGTGTTCCCCGACGACCTTCCCGAGCCCTTGCGACTCTTGCTGGCCGACGCGCAGACGTCCGGGGGCCTCCTCCTGAGCGTGCCCCCCCCCCTCCTGCCGAGCCTTCTAGAGGAGCTCGCCGGCCGGTGTCCGGTGGCGGCAGTGGTAGGGACGGTGGAGGAGGGGCCGCCGGGGAAGATTTGGGTGGTCTAGGCGGAGCCGGATGGCCGCCGACCCCAGCAGCCATCCGCTCCCCCCTGAAAAGGTTCCACTCCCTTCGGCGAACCCTGCCGAGGACCCCGCTGCCGGGCGTCCACTTGCAGAAAGGTGTGCCTGAACGGGTCAACTCCCTTCGGCGACCCCTGTCGAGGCGGGCCGTCGCCGCTTTCGCCCGCCCTTCACCTGGGAGCCTGGGTCGGCCTTTTCCTCCGGTGCGGGCGTAGGCTCTTCCTGGGGAAGCAGGGCGATGGCAATGACCTCCTCCAGGTTTTCCACAGGATGGAACGTGAGGATCTCCGCCACCTCGGGGGGGATGTCTTCCAGATCGGCCTCGTTCTCCTTGGGCAGGATGATCTCCCGGATCCCCGCTCGAACGGCTCCCAGGATCTTTTCCTTCACCCCCCCGATGGGCAGCACGCGCCCGGTCAGGGTCAGTTCCCCGGTCATGGCCACATCCCTACGGACCTTCCTTCCCGAGAGGGCCGAGATCAGCGCCGTGGCCATGGTGATGCCCGCCGAGGGCCCGTCTTTGGGGATAGCGCCGGCGGGCACATGGATATGCACTTCCCGATCGTCCAAGGCCTCTTCGGGGATCCCCAGCCGCCGATAATTGGCCTTGGCATAGCTCAGGGCCGCTCTCCCCGACTCTTTCATGACGTCGCCCAGCTGACCCGTGAGGACCAACCCCCCTTTCCCCCGCATGACCGAGGCTTCCACGAACATGATGTCGCCGCCCATGGGGGTGTAGAACATTCCCGTGGCGACTCCCACCGCATCCGCAGGGGCCATCCGCTCCGGATGGACCCGGGGCCGCCCCAAGAGGTCCCGCACCACCTCGTCGGTGACCTCCACCGACTCCACCTCGCCGGCGGCCACCTTTCGGGCCACCTTTCGGGCCAGTTTCCCGAGCTCCCGCTCCAGCTGCCGCACGCCGGCCTCGCGCGTATACTGCTGAATGATGGAAAGGATGGCTTCGTCTCCGATGCGGAGCTCCCCGGGGCGCAGTCCCGCCTCCTTTTCTTGACGGGGAAGCAGATACCGCTTGGCGATTTCCAGTTTCTCCCTTTCGGTATAACCCACGAAGTCCACCCGCTCCATCCGATCCAGGAGCGGATCCGGAATCCGGTCCACGTAGTTGGCCGTAGCAATGAAAAGCACTTCCGACAGATCGAAGGGAATCCCTAGATAATGGTCGGTGAAGGTGGAATTCTGCGCCGGATCCAACACCTCCAGGAGGGCCGCACTCGGATCCCCTTGAAAGGAGATCCCCAGCTTGTCCACCTCGTCGAGGAGAAAGACCGGGTTCTTGCTCTTCACTTGCCGCATGCCCTGGATGATCCGACCGGGCATAGCCCCCACATAGGTACGCCGGTGGCCCCGGATGTCGGCTTCGTCTCGGGCTCCCCCCAAGGAAATGCGCACGTATTTCCGCCCCAGGGCCCGGGCTATGGACTGGGCGATGCTGGTTTTACCCGTCCCGGGAGGTCCGGCAAAGAGCAAGATGGGCCCTTTCCCCTCCGTCTCTTTTCGCCCCTCTTCGTCTTCCGGGGCTCTTTCCACCTGGAGCTTCCGCACAGCCAGGAACTCCAGCACCCGATCCTTCACGTCTTCGAGACCGTAGTGGTCCTCATCCAGAATCTGAGCCGCTGCCTGGAGATCCAACTTGTCTTCGGTCCGCTCGCCCCACGGGAGTTCCGTGACCCACTCCAGGAAGGTGCGGATCACCTGATATTCCGCGGACTGGGGACTCGTCCGCTCCAGGCGCCTGAGTTCCCTTTCCGCCTCACTCCGGGCCTCGTCGGGGAGGGGTAGGGCCTCGATGCGGGCCCGCAGCTCCTCCACATCCTTCCGCTCGTCCTCGTCCCCCAGCTCCTTCTGGATCTGCCGAAGCTGTTCCCTCAGGAGCATTTCCCTTTGCCGTTCGCCCAACTCCTCCTGAACTTTGGCCTGGATCTCTTCCTGGGCCAGGATGCGGGCCAGCTCCCGCTCCACGGCCACCAGGGCCGACCGCATGCGCTCCTCATCCGGCAGGATCTCCAGGAGCTTCTGCTTGTCGGCAGTGGGCAGCTCCAAGTAGAAAGCCACCAGATCGGCGAAAGCTCCCGGATCCTCCACCCCTTGGATCAGCTGGTTCAGGGCCTCCATGGGGACCCCTCGCCGGGTCCCCAGCTCCGCCGCCCTCTGGCGTAGCTCCGCATCGAGGGCCTGAAAGGCCGGATCCTTCGGGTCAGGAGGGGGCTGTCGCTCCATGGGGATCAGGATAGCCTGGAGCATGGCCTCGCCTTCCCGCATGTAGGAGAGGGCCTGAGCGCGTCCCTCACCCTGGACGAGGAGCTGCATCCCCCCCCGGACACGGTGAGTCTGGATGATGCGGACCACCGTCCCCACGGTGTACAGGATCTCGGGGTGCGGCTCGTCCACGTTCTCCCGCTGGGCCACGGCAAAGAGCCGCCGGTCCCCTTCCAATGCCCTCTGCACGGCTTCCACGGTTCCCGGCCGCCCCGCAGAGATAGGCACGGCCACGCCGGGATACACCACAGTGTCCCTCAAGGGAAGAACGGGGAGCGTAAATCGATCGCCCATGAATCCTCGCTTTCTACGGAAACCGTAAGCCCGTCCGCCCAGACGGCTCTTTCCGGTTCGCCTTGCAACGCAGGCCAGGCCACCGGCCGTCCCCCGGCCGGCGCGGAACGCCCCGGACGCCGTAGGGGCCGGTGGGGCGGACCGCCGCAGAACCCTCGGGACGGCGAACGGGATCTTGACATCCCTATCTCCAGCAGGATTCCTGCCATGGAAAATCCGATGCGGAAGGTGCCGAAAGAGCAGAGTTTCTGCCAGATGGGCGGGTTTCTCCATCCCGCCTGTTTTCTTACCCCCGGCCTCCGAGGTGGTTTGGGGCGAGCTACCCCCGAGACGGGTTCTAGGGCCCCGTCTTGAGGGATCCCGCCTTGCCGAAGGTGCCCGTGCTTCCGAGCTTTCGTCCTCCCGGTCCTTGTCTTTGCCCCCTTCCGGTAGACCGTTCCGGTGGTCCCCCACCAAGGAGTTTGTCGGATCTTCGAGCTTGGAGGCCCCCCTGCATGAGACCTGCACCCCCCGTCGCACTCTCGGCACTGCTCCTTGTTTGCAGCTTTCTCTTCCCCCGAGGAACGGAGGCCCAGGTGACCTCTCCATCCCGTCCCTCCACCATGGCCGGCCGCTCCACCGTCTATGCCCCCCGGGGGGCGGCGGCCACCAGCCAGCCCCTGGCCACAACAGCCGCTCTGAAGATCCTCCAGGATGGGGGGAACGCCTTTGACGCGGCGGTAGCCGCCGCAGCGGTACTGAACGTCGTGGAACCCCACATGACAGGCCTCGGGGGGGACGTCTTTGCCCTCTTCTGGTCCGCCCGGGAAAAGCGCCTCCTGGGGTTGGACGCCAGCGGAAGAGCCGGTTCCTTGGCAGATCCGGATTCTTTGGCGGCCCTGGGTTTGACGGAAGTGCCTTACCGGGGGGCCCGGTCCGTCACGGTGCCGGGGGCCCTATCCGGGTGGGTAGCCCTTCTGGAGCGCTACGGGACCCGATCCCTGGCCCAGGTGTTGGAGCCGGCCATCGTCCTGGCGGAGGAAGGTTTCCCCGTCAGTCCCATCATCGCTGCCCAATGGCAGGGTACCGTGGCCGTCCTCCGCCAAGACCCGGGGGCCCGGGCGGTTTTCCTGGTGGAAGGGCAAAGGGCACCCCGGGCCGGTGAATGGTTCAGGAATCCCGATCTGGCAAACACCTTCCGGATCCTCGCCCGGGAAGGTCCCTCCGCTCTCTATGGGGGAGAGCTCGGGGCGCGCATCGTGGCGCACCTCCGGGCCCAGGGGGGATTCCTCACCCTGGAGGATCTGCAGGGCCACAGCGCCGAATGGGTGGAGCCGCTCTCCGTGACGTTCCGGGGTTACGAGGTCTGGGAACTGCCTCCTGCAGGTCAAGGGATTGCCGCCCTTCAGATGCTCAAGATCCTGGAGCCTCTGGACCTGGAAGGCATGGGACACAACTCTGCGGCTTACCTACACCACCTCATCGAAGCCAAGAAGTTGGCCTTCGCCGATCTGGAGCGCCACGTCGCGGATCGGGACCATCTGAGGGGCGACCCCCGGGCTCTCCTGGAAGACGCATACATCGCCTCCCGCCGGGCCCTCCTGGACCCGGGGCGGGCCCAAGGGGATGTGCCCGCCGGGAACCCCTTCGGCCACGGCGAAACCGTCTACCTGGCCGTGGCCGATGCCGAAGGGAACATGGTCTCCTTCATCAACAGCGTGTTCGAGTATTTCGGCTCGGGCGTGGTGGTGCCTGGTACCGGCTTCGTCCTGCAGAACCGCGGGGCCGGTTTTACCCTGGAGCCCGGGCACCCGAACCGCATGGCGCCCCGCAAACGGCCCTTCCACACCTTGATCCCCGGCTTTGTGACCCGGAACGGTGAACCCTACATGGCGTTCGGCGTCATGGGGGGGTCCATGCAACCCCAAGGTCATGTCCAGCTTCTGCTGAATCACCTTGTGTTCGGAATGGACATCCAGGAGGCCGTGGACGCTCCCCGCTTCCGCCACACTTCAGGCCGGTCCGTGGCCCTGGAACCTCCCATTTCCGACGCCGTCAGGGCGGCCCTGGAAGGCCTGGGACACCGGATCGTGGATGGGGGATCCTTTGGGGGGGCCCAGGTGATCCTCCGCCTCCCCAGGGGGTGGGCGGCGGCCTCGGACCCCCGAAAGGATGGAATGGCCGGAGGCCATTGAGGGTTTTCCCGGGGTGGAGTGACCCTCGGCGGGGGGTGAGGGGGGGAAGCCGAACCACAGCCGTTGCTTTTGGCACGGATCTTCCATAGTGCCGGGTGCGATCCCGGTGGGGGATAGCCGACCCCCCTGGGACCATCGCAGCCTCAAAGCCCTCAACATTGAGCCGGAGCATCCGGCTCCTTCCTAGAATCCCACCTGCGAAGAGCGCCCCGGAGCCTTGGGCTCCGGGGCGTCCCACCTTCTAGGCTCTGCCGAGTCCGAAAGGACGCCCCGGCCACCAAGTTCAACCCTCGAGTTTTCGGGGCGGGCGGCTTCCCGCGCTCCAAGCCGCGGACGAGACCCCAGGACCCTCAACGCTCCTGGAGCCTCTCGGCCAAGACGGTGGCCACATCCAGAATGCGAGCCCCCTCGTCCCTGACCACTCCCAACATCCGATGACATCCGGGACATCCTGTCACCACCGTGTCCCTTCCTGTCGCCCGAATCTGGGCCCAGCGCTTCCGGTTCACACCGGCAGGGGAATCCCACAGGAACCCTCCTCCCCCTCCGCCGCAACAGGAAGTGGCAAAACCATCCGTACTGGTGGCGGGGTGGCGGAGGTCCGCGCCGACCCCCCGCAACAGGGCTTCCATGGCCCGGTGCTCCTCGTGGTGGACTACCTTACACGGCAGGTGGAGAGCCGCCTCGAGCCCCCGGCGCCCGAGTCGCAGTCGGCCCTCACCGACCAGTTCCCCCAAGAAGGAGACATGGAGACGGACGTCCCCGAACTCGGCTCCGTGGGACCGGTATTGGGTAGCGATGGTATCCCGGCAGTGGGGGCAAATGGTGAGGATGGTCCGGTTCCGGTCTCCCCCCAGGGCTTGGGTCAGCGCCTCGATGCGTTCCTCCGCCCAGAGGGGCCAGTCCTCCAGGAGCCCTCCGCCGTGAAGGAGCCCTTCACCCCAACACCGCTCTTCTTCCAGAACCCCCCAGGTGACCCCCGCCGCTTCCAGGAGCCGGGCCGTAGCCACCACCACCGGCTGGACCTCGGGGCTGTTCCCCCCTTGGCAACCCAGCACCAAGAGCACTTCGTGACGGGCGGGGTCGTACAGGGGGAAGCCATGGGCCTCCACGAACCGGGTCCTTTGCCCGGGGTCCACTCCGAAAATGTTGCCCGAGGCAGAGAGGGCCTTCCCCACGATGTCCCTGAGGGAACGGGGGGGATAGAGTCCTTCCACCGTCAAGCGCCCCCGAATCTCGAGGCCGTTCCGACCGGGCCGGCACCCGGTGGGACAAGCCACCTCACAGGCTCGGCACTGCACACAGGTGGCCACCACATCCGGGGGAGCCAATCCCACAAGCTCCTCCCCCGTCAAGGACGGACGGGCCAGGGCCAAGACGAAGTGCTCCCGGGGCTTCAGCTCCGGCCCTGCCGGACAGGCGTCGTTGCACCGCCCGCACTGGATACAGGCCGCGGGGTCGAACAGGGGTCCGAACGAGAAATCCTTCACCCCCCCGGGCATCCCCAGCCGCGCCACCTCGGCTTCCAACTTGGACTCGTCTTCCAGATCGAGGACCAGGTCGTTTCCGAACACCGGCCGGTCGCCCGGGAGTTCCGTCATGTGCTTCAAGATCACATTCGCCGGGGCCAGAAGCAGGTGGAGATGCTTCCCGTGGGCAATGACCGCCGGGAATACGGCCAGGTCCAGGTAGTGGAGCCACCAGTTGACGCGGCCGGCGGGGGTGGGGTAGGGAAACACGTGCTCCAACAGGTGGGTTACCATGAGGAGGGCAATGAGGCCCAGGATCAGCCCCGACTCCAGCGGCTGGGTCAGCTTTGCGGGTTCCAGCAGGTAGCGCCGGACCGCAAGGAAGGCCAGGGAGACCAGGACGAGGACAGCCATCCCGTCCAAAAACCGCCCGTACGCCGCCGGAGCCTGGACCTCGATGCCCAGCCCCAGGAGCAGGTGTAGGACGCTCTTCCATAGAAAGGCCAGAAGCCCGAAAAACAGGGGCAGGTGAAGAAGCCCTACCCAGGGTCGGTTGCGGAGGACCACCCTTTGGGTCATCACCTCCATGAGGCCGGTCCAGAAGCCTCGAGGGTTGACGACCCGGATTTCCTTCCGCTTGGGCCATACGTGCCCGAGTCTTTCGCTCCACAGCACGTAGGCGAAGCCTGCAACGCTCGCCGCCAGAACAGCTCCCACCAGACCTCGTTCCAGCCACAACCAAGCCATTCGCCCCCCTTGAGCCTCCCGCGGCTCGATGCCATGGGTCCCATGAGCCAGTTCCTACGGCCGGCCCAAGGCCGGTCCTCCCCCGGGGCCAAGGCGAGGCCTTTCCTGGAGGCGGCTCCGACGGGGAGGGATTCCCCATGCCCCGGGCCGGTGTCGGCCTTTGGCTTCCCCCCCCCACCCCCCCCCGGGAGGAGTCCCGGGCCCGGGGCCCCCGCGACCCCGCCCCGCCGGGGGGCGGGTAGCCAACGGCGACGGGGGGCCGGGCGTCAAGAATGAGATTCGGAGAAACGCCAAGGGCCAGGATCTTCCCCGGGGAGTTTCCCGGCCCCTGGAGTCCTGGCCTGCCTGGTCTGGGCTCACGACCCGGGGGGGACGGCCTACGCGGCACCCGCCCCGGGCCGGGGGGGAGGGCGGCCCCCGGCCGGCTTCCAGGCCGGGGGTTGGGCCTCCTTCGGGAGGCTTCAGGAGCCCCGCTGGTACACCACGGCCATGACGGCTTCGCACCTCACGGGTTGTCCGTCCTTCTTGGCGGGCTGAAACTTGATCTTGGCCACGGCCACTTCCGCTGCCTTGGCCAGCGCCTCCGCCGGGGATTTGATGACCCGAATGCTTGCCGGATCTACGGTCCCGTCGGCGTTTACGATGAAGGCCACTTCCACCCTCCCCTCCAAGCCCATCTCCTGGAGGGCCAGGGTGTAGGAGCGGCTGATGGCCGTCTTGGCTTGGGACGGATCGGCAATCTTGGGCTGTTCGCTCACCTGATCGGGTTTGTACACGGGTTCCTGTCCCGCCGCCGCCCGGGGGAGAAGCAGGTTCCCCCCCATCAGGAGGGCCAGCGCCAGGACCAGCACGGGCCCACTCAAGGATGGCATCTCACGCATGATCACACTCCTTCCGGTCCCACCCTACGGGGGGAGTGAACAGGGTCTGGTCTTCGAGAGTATCGGGCGGTTTCTGGAAGGCTTAACCGCCGACGCCGGGGGATGCCCATCCACCCCTTCAGGCCATCCGGCCGGCCGGGTAAGGAAGGCCACCAGGGGATCGCCCCCTGCGGGATCCGGAGGAAGACACGAGGGCCGGCCCCGAACCCGGACTCCCGGGTGTTCGTCAGGTGCCCCGGACCAGAGCTTCCCTTGCCAGGGAAAGGATCCGCTTCTGGGCTGCCGGCAGGATCAGTTCCTCTTCGACCCTTCCCTCCTCCACCCAACGAGCTGGGATCTCTTCCGAGCCCGGCAAGACCCGCCAGAGAAAGGGATGGTAGAGGACCTTCCGATGGGTGAAGGCATGGGCGAGGGGGGGCAAGGGGAAGGGGGAAGCGGAGCCGTTGAGTCCCAAGGCCCCCAAAACGGCTTCGGCCGCGGAGAGCGGATCGGCACCGGCACCCAGTTCAGCACCCGGGAATTCCCACAGACCGCCCAAGAGGCCCCGGGCCGGCCGCCGACGGAAGAGGAAAGCGGCCCCCCCTGCCCGCTCCCACACCGCCACCAGGACCACCTCCTCCACCTTCCGCACCCGCCGGGCTGCTGCGGGCGAGACCGCCTGGGGGACCCCCCCCCCTCGTCGGGCACCACAGGCTCCGGACAGCGGACAAGCGGTGCAGAAGGGCGCCCGGGGCCGGCATAGGGTGGAGCCCACCTCCATCAAGGCCTGGTTGAAGTCGCCGGGGCGACGGGGGTCCACCAACGCCCGCGCCAGGGCTTCGATCTGGCGGGGTCCCGGGGAAAGGGGGTGGAAACAACGGGTCAACACCCGCCGGACGTTCCCATCCACCGCCGCCACCGGAAGTCCAAAGGCTATGGAACCCACGGCCCCGGCCGTGTACGGCCCCACCCCGGGCAAACGGCGAAGTTCTTCCAGCGATCGGGGAAGCTCGCCTCCGTAGCTCTCCTTCACCACCCGTGCCGCCTGGAGCAGACGCAACGGACGGCTATAGTACCCCAGCCCCTCCCAGATCTTGAGGACTTCTTCGTCTGACGCTGCCGCCAGGTCCTCCAGGGTCGGGAAACGCTCCAACCATCGGCGGTAATAGGGGACGGCTGTCTCCACCCGGGTTTGTTGAAGCATGACCTCCGCCACCCAAATCCGGTAGGGATCCTGTTCGCCCCGCCAAGGGAGGGGCCGGCGGTGGGCATCGTACCACCGCAGCAGATGGCGGCGGATCCGGTCGGCTACCGCCGGGGTAAGCACGGAAAGCGCCGAGGGGCCTTCCTCATGCCCAGCCGAGGCCGAGTCCCCCTTCTCCTCCACCACGTCCTGGTTGCCCCTCTCGGAAGATCTTGTGCTCATCTTGGCGTGCCCTTCCGCCTGGATTCCGGCCCGACGGCGAGGCCACCGGCGGCGTGCCGCAGATCCCCGGAACGTCCCGGAGCCGGTGGCCGACTTTCTCTCTGAAGGGGATCTTCAGGGTGGGCCCTGTTCCGGCTCCCCCCCACGGGAGGGGGTCGGTTTTCGAGGACCCCGTCCCCGAGCCCCTACGGACGGCCTTCTTTCGGGTTCTCCCGTCCGGTGGACGCCTTACCCCCAGAGGTGGAGGCCGGTGCCCCCGGGGAAAAGGGTGGGACGCCCCGGCGACAGGGGTACTTGGGTCGCCCACCCATGGCGGCACATCACCTGGATCACCGACGATAAGCCCCGGGGCCGTCATTCTTGGGGTTTCTCCCCGGCAGAGACGGGGCCATGGTTCCGAAAGGAGGTTCTCATGCCAACGGAGGTCGGTGTTCCTTTTTTCCAGGTGGACGCCTTCACGAAAGAACCCTTCCGGGGCAATCCCGCGGGGGTCTGCCTCGTAGAGATCCCTTTGCCGGATCCGATCCTCCAAGCCATTGCGGCGGAGATCAACCTGTCCGAGACGGCCTTCGTCTTCCTTCCCCGACGGTTGGATCCCCAGGCGGGATCTCCGCCAGCCTCCCAGGGCCGCAGCCGACCGCCCGCGGCGGTGGATGCCGTCCCCCTGCGCTGGTTTACGCCTACGGTGGAAGTGCCCCTTTGCGGCCACGCCACCTTGGCCGCCGCCCATGTCCTTCTGCGGGAAAAAGGCTGGTCTTCGCCCCTGCGCTTTTCCACCTTGAGTGGGATCCTGGAGGTCCGG
>JAUQOX010000065.1 GCA_030550695.1 Gemmatimonadota bacterium
TGGAGAAGGTGTTCTTGCCTTTCTTCACCACCAAGGAGCCGGGCAAAGGCACCGGGCTCGGCTTGAGCGTAAGCTATTCCATCATCCAGAACTTCGGCGGAGCTTTCTACGTGGACAGCGCTCCCGGAAAAGGCAGCGTCTTCACGGTGGAGCTTCCTATCAGCAACTCCTGATTCCACGGGAAGGGAGACGGTGGCCATGCCTGCCCGATATGTCCGAGACCTCATGCTGCCTCTTTCCGAGTATGCGGTGGTGGACGAAGAGGCCACCATCGCCGACGCCCTGGCGAAACTCCAGGAAGCTGTGAAGAGGCTGCCGCCCGGCCGGCAACCTCACCAAGCCGTCCTGGTGCGGAACCGGCGGGGCGAGATCATCGGAAAGGTCCACTACTTCGCCTTTCTCCGCGCCCTGGTTCCCGAACGGAAGAGCATGGGAAGCCTGGGAGTTCTCGAGCGGGCAGGAGTGGGCGATGACCTGCGCGACACCTCCATGCAGTTGCTGGATCTCCTCACCGGAGATTTGGTCAACCTCTGCGAACGGGCGAAACACGTCCAGGTGAGGGATGTCTATACCTCAGCCACAGTAAGCATTCAGGAAGACGCGCCTCTCTCCGACGCCATCCGCATGTTCGTGTCCCATCAGACCCTTTCCCTGCTGGTGCGCAGGAGGGAGGAAACCGTAGGGATCCTCAGGCTTTCCGACCTCTTCCAAGAACTTTCCCGACAGATCCTCGAAGGGACCTGCCCGGAATGACCTCTACGAGGGAGCCCCCATGTCCAAGATCCTCCTGGTAGACGACGAGGAACGCTTCCGCACCACCCTAGCCAAACGCCTTCAGGCACGGGGTTATGAGGTGGTGGATGTGGACAATGGCGAGGAGGCGGTCAGGCGGGTACGCCTGGACAGTGAAATCGACATCGCCGTTCTCGACCTCAAGATGCCCGGCATGGACGGGATCCAGACCCTGAAGGAAATGCGGGCCTTCAACCCGGCCATCCAAGCCATCATGCTCACCGGGCACGGCAGCCTGGAGTCGGCGAAAGAGGCCGGCCGGCTGGAGGCTTTCAAGTACCTGCAGAAACCGTGCGATGTGGAGGAGCTGATCGCCGTTCTGAAGGAAGCTCAAGAGCAGGTCAGGTATGCCAAGGCCCGCCACGAGATGGCCTACCATCCCAAGGAATCCCGGTCCATCTGGCGATGGCTGGTGGGCACCCACAATTCCCGCCCCCTCTTCATCCTTGTGGGTCTGCTCCTCTTCTTGGCTATCACCCTGCCCCCTCCGCCGGCTCGGATGCTGGAACTGCTGGACTTTCCCAAAAGCCCTCCCGAAGTGGCCGCCCAGCGCCCCGACCCCATCCTGGGTTTCGCCTCCTACCGGGAAATGACTCCCGGACAGAACATCGCGACGTTTTACTCCAAGAAGTACAAGCTGGAGAAGGAGGTTACCCAGCCCGACGGGTCGGTGGCCAAGAGGCCCCTCACGGCCCGGGAAGCGGCGGACCGGGCTCAGGTCATTCTCGGCGTGCTGGTGGTCTCGGCTCTTTTCTGGGCCACGGGGGCGGTACCGGTGGGGGTCACGGCCCTCTTCGTTGCGGCCAGTCTCTACTTCTTCGGGATCTTCAAGCCCGACGGTGTGGCTCAAGCCTTCGCCAAGGACTCCCCGCTCTTCATTTTCGGGGTCCTGGCCTTCTCCAAGGCGATCACCAAGACGGGACTGGATCGCCGGATCGGGTTGTTGATTTTGGCACCCGCCCGCAATCTCACCCTCCATCTTTTGATCTTCCTCCCTCTGTTCTCCTTGTCGTGCTCCTTCCTGTCGGAGCACGCCATGGTGGCCTTCACCATGCCCCTCTTCGTCATGGTGTACGCCAGCACCATGAGAAGCACGGGGCTCCGCAGCGACCGCATGCTCATGGTGGTCCTGGCCCTCTCTCTATGCTTCGCCGCCAACGCAGGGGGGCCGGGTTCTCCCGCGGCGGGGGGTCGGAACGCCATCATGATCGGGATCCTGGCCGACTACGGGCTTCCACCCACCTTCGGGCAGTGGATGGCCTACGGCATGCCTCTGGTACCCCTCACGTCGGTTCTCATCGGCCTGTACTTCCTCCTGGTGGTGCGGCGGAAGATGAAGGTCAAGGACGTGAACATGGCGGCCGAAATCCGGAGGGCCGCGGAAAAGATCGGTCCGGTGACCCGAAACGAGATCATCACGGGGATCGTGTTGGCGGGGGTGATCTTCCTGTGGATTACCGCCTCGGACGCTTTGGGGCTCGGCGGCCCGGTGATCCTGGGTGTGGTGCTCCTCAACGTGTTCCGGATTCTCCCCTGGCGTGACATTCAGAGCATCCACTGGGAAGTGGTGTTCCTTTATGCCGGGGCCACGGCCATCGGGGGCGGCCTCGCCTCCACCGGCGCGGCCCTCTACATGGCCGACGCCTTCGTGAACGCCCTACCCGACTTCATGCGGACGGGCACGTGGTTGGCGATCACCTCCAGCGTTTTCACCGGCGTGGTCACCAACTTCATGAGCGACGGGGCCACCGTGGCGGCCATCGGGCCGGTCACGGTGCCCATGGCGACGGTGGCGGCTGCCCATCCTTGGATGGTGGGATTCGCCACCGCCTTCGCGTCGTCCTACGCCCACATGCTGATCATCGGCACCCCGTCCAACGCGTTGGCGTTTGCCATGGCCAAGGACCCTTCCACCGGAGAGCAGTTGGTGACCCTGGGAGACTTTTTCAAACACGGCTTCGTGGCGCTGCTTCTGAGTTTCGTGGCCCTGTGGTTCTGGGCTATCTTAGGATATTGGGTCTGGCTCGGGTTCCCGGCCATCTAACCCCACGGCCCCGGGGGGCCGGCACCGGGAGGCAACCATGGAACATGTCATTCGGCTTCTCATCGTGGACGATGAAGTGCGGTTCCTGAACGCCATTGCCCAACGGCTGGCCAAGAGGGGATTTGACGTCCGTACCGCCACCAACGGTGCCGAAGCCCTGGAACTGGCCCGGAAGGAGAAGTTCGACATCGCTCTCCTGGACTTGAAAATGCCGGGCATGGACGGCGGACAACTCCTCAAGGCCCTCAAGGATGAGCACCAGTTTCTGGAAGCGGTGATCCTCACCGGACACGGCTCCCTGGAGAGTGCCGTGGAGCTCACCAAGCTGGGTGCATTTTCCTACCTCCCCAAGCCCTATGAGCTGGACAAGTTGATCCAGGTGCTCAAGGATGCCTATCAGGCCCGCCTGGAGAAGAAGTTCGCCTCGGACCAGGCCAAACTGGAAAGGATCGTGGCCATGGCCCAAGGGGAAGGTCCCCTGTCCATTCTCCGGAAGCTCCGGGAGCTGGACGACGAGAGGCGGTAGACCGCACGGCCTGGGCTCTGCCGCCTCGAGGGCGCCTTCCTTTTTCCGAGGGATTCCTGGAAGGAAAGGACCGCAGCGCCATGCCGACGCCGCTTCGCGAATTCCTCACCACCGGCCAGGCCGCGAAGCTGTGCTCCGTGACCCCTGACACCGTCCTGAAGTGGATCAAGCGGGGCAAGATTCCGGCCATCCGCACCGCCGGCGGCCATTACCGGATTTCACGCCAGGACTTGCGTCCTTTTCTGGCTTGTCGGTCTTCCCCCGCGACCGACGCAGGCGCCCTGCCGCCTGCCGACCCCCATCGCACGGCCCTGCGGCAGACCTCGGAACCGGAAACAGGCTGTTGGGAGGTGATGGCGGCGGAGAGCGGTAAGATTCTGGGCGCCTGCAAGCAGTGCGTGGTGTACCGGGTCCGGGCCACCCGTTGCTTCCTTTTGGCGGGCATGGTGACCGTGGAGGGCCACGCCCGCCTCTTCTGCCGCGGGTCCTGCCTGGAGTGCGCCTATTACCGGCGGGTCATGGACACCCTCCAGCAGGTTCTTGTCATCACCGCCGATCCGGAACTGGTGGCCAGGCTGGAGGGTTACGGCGACAACGGATTCGTCGTGCGCGTCGCTCGGAACGGCTACGAAGCCTCGGCCATGCTGGAGCAGTGCCGGCCAGCCGCTATCCTCCTGGACATCGAGGGAATCCCCGATGGGGGGCAGGCCTTGCTGGACTCCATGGCAGCGGATCCCCGCATTGCCGGGGTACCGGTAACCCTGGCCGTTCCCCCCTACCCCTCGCTTCAGCTTGCCCGGAAGCACCCCATTGTCAGGGGGATCGTGGAAAAGCCCCACATCTGCCGAGACCTCTCCCTGCTCATGACCGGGTGAGGGGTCATTCCGCCCCCAAACCCCTAGTGGGGCTCCCACTTGATGAAAGGTTCCTTGATGTCCACCATGGCGTTCACGATCAGTTCCACCAGCCCGCCATAGGTGATGCCGCTCTTTTCCAAGGCTCCGTAGAACTGCAGGAGGTCCCGAATCTGACCCTTGCAGTTGGAGCAAGGAGCGCAGACGTATTTCTTGACCTCGGGACCCGGTTGATCGGCGAAAGCATCCAGGATCTGTTTGAACTTCATCCGGCTGGCCACGTTGATGCGCCAGTCGGTGAAGTTGTACGGGCTCATGACCGCAAACCCGCTCCCCCCGCCGCAGCAGTAGTTCTCGACGCCGTGGGGCGTCATCTCTCGGAACTGCGGACACAGGTATCGGAGGATCCGCCGCTGGGGCTCTACGATCCCCAGGTTCCGCACGATGTTGCAGGGGTCGTGCAGGGTCACGGGAAAGTCGTTCTTGGAGGGGTCGAATCGGATCTTTCCGCTGAAGACGATTTCTTCCAGGAGGGTCAAGAAGCTCACCCGGGGAGGACCGTCGGCGCCGACGACGCGGTCGGCCACGGTGATCATGGCCTTATGCTCGTGGCCGCATTCGCCCATGACGATCTTCTTGACTTTGAGCTTCTTGGCGATCTCGATGTGTTTGAGCGCAATGCGGGCAAGCTGCACGTCGTCATAGAAAAGGCCGTAGTTGACGCCGTCGTATCCCACCTGTTCCGACGACAGCGTCCAGTCGATCCCTGCCGCATTGAGAATGATGGCGAAGGCCCCGGGGTTCTCCGGCCAGGCCAGCATTTCTCCGGCGTTGTGGATGAGGAGAACTTCGGCTCCTTCCTTGTCGAAGGGGCTGTCTGCCGGGAACCCGGTGATTTCCTCCATGTCCTCGGCAATGAACTCCACATTGTCTTTGACCACAACGGGGTTCATGCCGGTGGAGGAACCCACCTCCAGCTGCAGGACCGTGCCTTTCTCGTGGAGTTCCCTGGGGGCCCAGCCCAATTCCTGGCTGAAGAGCTTGCGGATCTCGTGGGCGATAAGGCCATTGTCCACCCCGATGGGGCAGGTCTGGGCGCATCGCCTGCACAAGTTGCAGCGATAAGCCAGCTCATAGAGACGGGTGATGGTGTCCCAGTTCAGATCCACGTCGGCTCCCGTGAAAGGAGCCAGGAGCCTCCCGCCCGGTTTCACGTACTTCTTGACCAGGCGCCGGAAAACCTCCGAGCGATAGGTGGGACGATACAGCTCTTTCTGCTTGTTGGTGGCCAGGAACACGTGGCAAGCGTCGGCACAGGTCTGGCAGCCCACACAGTATTCGATGGAAAGGACCAGCGGCTGCAGGAACTCCCAGTTGTTCTCTCGGGAAAGAAGCTTCTTCAGCCCCTCCACGAACTGATCCACGTACTTCTTCTCTTCTTCGGGAGTCTGGGGGTTGGGGAGCTTCGTGGTGGCGATCCCGTCCAGCGTACAGACGGCGTTGGCCCTGGCCTCGGCCGACAGCTCCTTCCAACCGGGCTGTTCCTCCACCTTGTCGTAGGGAGGTGGAAGGGGGAAGAGATCGTCAGGACCGATGGGATCCACCACCTTCAGGTCCCGCCGAGCCAGATCTTTGACCCTTACCTTCTTCTTCTTTCCTTCGGTCTTTTCGCTGGTGTGCGCCTGCTGGCTCATTTCGTCGTTCCCTCCGGCCGCGGAGTTTCCGTGGCGATCTCCACCCAGGTCTTCCGTCCATCCGCCCCCACATGGGGAGCGGCCCAACTGACCGGCTGGTAGAGAAGCTTTTTCAGCTCTCGGTCCAGTTTGCTCCCAGGCGTGACCGGCTCGTCATCCCAGCGCACCTTGTGGTAGGTGAAGTACTTGGCCACGAAGTGCATCATCTGGGTGAACGGCAGGTAAGCCAGGAAGACCCCGGCCACGAGGGCATGGACGGCCATGGCCCCCCGAAAGCTTCCCCCCAGCTCGGCTGTGAACAGGGCGGTGACATAAGCCAGGAGTTCCCGAGAAAAGACCGGGGAACTCACAAGGGCCCAAAGCCCCGACCCGAAGAGCGCCAGGAGAAGGATGAGGTTGAAGAAGGTGACGGGGGCCGTGGAGTTGGCCATGTCCCGATCGGCCAGGCGGGTGGCGAAGAGGCCTACGGCTCCCACGGCCCCCAGGAGGTAGCCTGCCCCCGCCAGGACGGGAAGGAGGCGGGTGACGATCCCCCACCCGGGCCCGGAGATCCCCACGGCGTGGGCCAGACCGCCCAGGACCAGGAGAACGAAGCATGCCGAGAGTAGGTAGAGGCCCGCATGGAAGGGAAACGAGAACCACCAGAGTCGGCGGTTATGCTCCCATAGGGCCTTCAAGAAGAGGATCTCCTTTGCCATGTAGGAGATCTCGCTGAGGAGATCCTTCTCTCGAGGTTTCGTCCACCAGTCGGGCTCCTCCAGGTAGGAGCCCCCGTACTCGCTCTTCCCCTTCTCGTGGGGTACGGGAGCCAGTTCCCAGCGAAGGTGGATGGGCATCTTGGCGAGCTTGGCGGCCCGTACCACGAAGGCCACCACGAACACGGCCAACAGGGCATAGGAAAGGAGAACGAGGGCAGAGGCAGACATGGGCACTCCCGGTACCGCTCCTGACGAGGCGGGATCTCCGTCTCGGAAGAAATCCGAAATCGCGGTTTCGTCCTGGGGAGGCGCAAGATTCGGGCCAGGTGCCGGAGGCCATCAGGAGCGGAACTCCCTGGAAAAAGAGGCCAAAAGGGGGTGTTAATTAACTTTCGAAAGTTAATTGGGGAATTCCTGACCCATCGGACGGGAGGTCCAGGGGGCAGAGGATCCCCCCTGTCCCATGGCGGGCAGGGACGATCCTGCCGGCCCGCAGGGAAGGGGGAAACGCCGGGGGGCGGGGTGCTCCGGCATGCTCGGCTCCGCCCTCGGACGTCGTCGAAATACGAAAACGGGGACCGCCTCTGTCACCCTACCAGCCCTCTCCCCACCCCCCTCGGCGGACCTATCCCTGGAGCCGGCGGAGACGGGCTGGGTCTGGGGCGGGGCCGGGGGGAAGCTCAACTGATTCGAAGACCCTTGGGGGCCCATGGACTCGACACCTTGTCCGGCGGGGGTCGGTCTCGTCAACTTTCCCTTCGACCGACTGCCCGCTCCTCTTCCCCATCCTCCCCCAGGAGGGAGGCCCGTCTTTCCCGGAGGGCCCCATGTCGGATCCTTCCCCTGCCGTCCAGGACCACTACCCCGACGACGTGGCCCACTGTTTCGGATGCGGCCGCCTGAACCCCCATGGCCACCACCTCAAGACCGTGTGGGATGGAGACGAGACCGTGAGCCGGTTCTTCCCCTCTTCATGGCATACGGCCATTCCCGGCTACGTGTACGGCGGGCTTATCGCCTCTCTGCTGGACTGCCATGGCACCGGCAGCGCCGCCCTGGCCAGCCTCCGCCAGGAGGGGCGGCAGGTGGGGGCGGGGGAGGCCCCGCGGTTCGTGACGGCTTCCCTCCACGTAGATTTCCTCAGGCCCACACCCTTGGGACCGGAGCTGGAGGTTCGGGGCCGCATCGTGGAGATCACGGAGCGGAAGGTGGTGGTGGAGGAGACGCTCTCGGCGGCCGGCGTGGTCACGGCCCGGGGAACGGTGGTGGCCGTGAGAATGCCGGAGACGATGCTCGGTTGAGGAGGGAGCCCCCCCGAACTCCGCATCCGGGGGAACGATCCATGGGCCGAAGATTGGGCGTCCTTACCATCGGTCAGGCCCCTCGCCACGACTGGCAGGACATGTACCGGCAGTTGGGGCCGGGGGTGGAAGTGCTGGAGGCCGGCGCCCTAGACGGTCTCACACGAGAAGCCATCGAAGGCTTGCAGGCGGGGCCCGGTGAGGAAGCCCTGGCGACCCGCCTTGGGGACGGGACCCCTGTGGTGGTCTCCAAGGAACGTCTCGTCCCCCTTGTGGTGCGGGCCCTGGCTTCCCTGGAAGCCCGGGGTGTGGAGGCGACCCTTCTCGGGTGTACGGGGTCGTTTCCGTCCCTCCCCCACCGCCGCCCCCTTCTCCTGGCGGGGCACCTCCTCCACCACGGCGTGGCGGCCCTGGCCCAAGGGGCGCGGCTGGCTGTGCTCTGTCCGCTCTGCGCCCAGGAGGAAAGCACCCGGGAACGCTGGCGGGAGGTGGCCGCGGAAGTGGGGGTGTTTGTCGCCGACCCCTATGGCCCCCCCCAAAGGCTGGACGCCGCGGCGGAGGACGCCCGGAGTTGGGGGGCCGAAATGGTTCTGCTGGATTGCATGGGTTATACGGAGGCCATGAAGGCCCGGGTCGCCGAACGATCGGGGACGCCTGTTCTGCTGGCCCGTTCCTTGGTGGCCCGCCTGGTGGGAGAGCTCTTGGCATGAACCGGGAATTGAGTTTCCAATCCGTGGAAGCCGCTGTCTGGGGGGGTGCGTTCCTGGGCGGAGGCGGGGGCGGGTGGCCGGCCGACGGCCTTGCCGTGGGGAGGTTAGCCTTGGAAGTGGGGACACCCCGCCTGGTGTCCCTCGCCGAGCTGCCTGGCGACGTCCTGGTGGTGACGGTTTCGGCGGTGGGCGCTCCTTCCGCGCCCGACCGGTACCTGCGACCGGCGGACCATCTGGTCGCCCTTCAGACCCTGGACGAGCGGCTGGGAGGGCGCATCGGAGCCCTCATGTCCTCGGAGAACGGTGGGGCGGCCACGTTGAACGGCTGGTTCCAGTCGGCCATGACGGGCCTGCCGGTGGCCGACGCCGCCTGTGACGGGCGGGCGCACCCCACCGGGGTCATGGGATCCATGGGGTTGGAGACGGAGCCCGGGTACCGGTCCCTCCAGGCCGCCGTCGGCGGAAATCCTTCCCTTGGCCGCCGCATCCGGCTCGTCGTGGAAGGGGATCTGGAGGCCTGCGATGGGGTGGTCCGGCAAGCGGCCGTGGCCGCCGGGGGAATGGTGGCTGTGGCTCGGAACCCCGTCGCCCCGGACTACGTGGGGCGGCGGGGGGCGCCCGGCGCTATTTCCCTGGCCATCTCCCTGGGGGAGATCGTCCTGGGGCGGCGAGCGGAGGGAGGGGAGGCTGTGGCCACCGCCCTAGCGGAACGAATGGGGGGGGCGGTCCTGGGCCGCGGCCGGGTGCGCGACTTCCGCTTGGAAACCCGACACGGCTACGACGTGGGCCGGGCAACCGTCGGGGAGGTGGAACTGACCTTCTGGAACGAGTACATGACGGCCGAGAGAAAGGGCCGACGCTTGGCCACCTTCCCCGACCTCATCGCCACCCTGGACGCCGAGACCGGTGAGCCGGTGGTGACGGCAGCCCTTCGGGAAGGCCTCGACGTGGTCATGGTGTCGGTGCCCAAGACCCTCCTCCCCCTGGGGAGCGGCGTTCTTCGTCCCGAGAACCTGCGTCCGGCCGAAGAGGCGGTAGGTAAAGCTCTGGTGGATTTCCTGTGAGGGCGGAGGTTCGCTTTCGCGGCGAACGTGGCCCCCGCTCTCATCTTGTGCGGGGGATCTCCGAGCGGATGGATCTTCTTATGGCCCTGAAGCAAACTCTCGAAGTGCTGGATGTCCTGGACGACCCTTCCACCGGGGGCGAAGCCGTCCGCCGACTGTTCGCAGACCACGGGTGGGAGAGGGTAGAGGTCCGGCGGGTGGAAGGACCTTCCGGCGGCACCGACTTCGTCCGGGTGACCATCCCCGGAGGCCGGGGGAAGGCGGCCGGGGGCTCCGCGCCCACCACGGGGATCGTGGGCCGGCTGGGTGGCGTGGGAGCCCGGCCGGCCCGGATCGGTCTGGTGTCCGACGCCGATGGGGCGGCAGCCGTCTTGGCGGCGGCCCTCAAGCTCGCGGAGATGCATCTCCGGGGAGACCGGCTCGCCGGAGATGTGGTGGTGTCCACCCACGTCTGCCCCTCCTCCCCCATCCTCCCCCATGAGCCCGTTCCCTTCATGGGAGCGCCGGTGCCCATGGAGACGATGAACCGCATGGAAGTCACCACGGAAATGGACGTGGTCCTTTCCGTCGACACCACCAAGGGCAACCGGGTCCTCAATCATCGGGGCATCGCCATTTCCCCCACCATCAAGGAAGGGTACATCTTGCGGGTAAGCGACGATCTCTTGCACCTCTACGAGATCGTCACCGGCCGCCCCCCGGTGGTCCTTCCCGTGACCACCCAGGACATCACGCCGTACGGGAACGGCCTTCGCCACCTCAACAGCATTTTCCAGCCCGCGACGGCTACCTCCGCCCCTTTGGTGGCCGTGGCCATCACCACCGAGACCACCGTTCCCGGCTGCGCCACGGGAGCGAGCCACGAGGTGGACATCTCCTTGGCGGCCCGGTTCGTGTTGGAGGTGGCCAAGGAGGTTGGGGAAGGGCGGTGTTCGTTCTACGACCGCCAAGAGTGGGAGGAGCTCCAGCGGCGCTACGGCTCCTTGGCGTTTCTCCAAACCCTGGGGCGTCCACCCTCGTCCGGCGAGTCCGAGTCCCGGTGATCCTGGTCGTCTTCCTCCTCGGCAGCTCCTTCCTGGGAGCCCTCATCGGCCTCCAGCTCATCACCCAACTCGGCATCACCCCCAACACCTCCATCCTGGGCGCCCTGCTGGCCATGGCCGCGGCTCGCCTTCCTCTGGCGGCCTTTCGGAGGTTTCGTTCTCTGGAAGAACAGAACCTGGTCCAGACCGCCATTTCGGGGGCCACCTTCGGAGCGGCCAACGCCCTCCTCCTGCCCCTGGGCGTCCCATGGCTCCTGGGGCGCCCCGATCTTGTCTGGCCGATGTTTCTCGGCGCTGCCCTGGCCACCCTTGTGGATAGTTGGCTTCTCTACCGCCTTTTCGACTCTCGCCTGTTCCCGGCCCGGGGAGCCTGGCCCATGGGGGTGGCCACAGCAGAGGCACTCTTCGCAGGGGACGAGGGGGGGCGGCGGGGGCGGATCCTGGCCCTGGGCACGGTCGTGGGGGTCGGCGGAACGGCCCTGGGGGTCGGCATGTCCGCCTTAGGGATCGCCCTTCTGGGTAACCCTTGGGCCCTCGCCATGCTCGGTCTGGGGCTCCTCCTGCGGGGGTACGGAGCTCCTCTCCTCGGCTGGGACCCCATGGCGGCCTTCGCACCCCACGGTCTCATGATCGGCGCGGGAGCCGTGGCCCTGGGGCAGGTGGCCGCTCTCCTCGTAGCAAGGCGGCACCGCGGCAACGGACTTCCCGTCCCCGGTCCAGGACCTACCCTTACCGTCGCCCGGGGGTTTCTGGCGTATGCGGGCGCCGCCGCACTTCTGGCGGCCGTTCTGGTTTGGGGCGGGGACCTGACCGGAAGTCGAATCCCCCTGTTCATCGTGTTCGCCGCCTTGGCGGCGTTGGCCTCCGAGCTGGTGGTAGGCCTTTCGGCCATGCACGCAGGGTGGTTCCCTGCCTTCGCCACCGCCTTGGTGTTCCTGGTGCTGGCTATCCTCATGGGGTTTCCCCCGGCGGCGTCGGCCCTGCTGGTGGGCTTTACCGCCGCGACGGGGCCAGCCTTTGCGGACATGGGCTACGATCTGAAGACGGGTTGGCTGGTCCGGGGCTCTGGTGCCGATGCCCTTCGGGAAACCCGGGGGCGGCGTCGGCAGTTCGGAGCCGAGGTCTTGGGTTTGGCCTGCGCAGCCCTTCTCGTGGCTGTGCTGCATCCCCTCTACTTCCGCCAAGACCTGATCCCTCCGGTGGACCGGGTGTTCGCCGCCACCATCCGATCCGGAGCCTCGCCCGCCCTGGCCATGGACCTGTTGACCTGGGCCTTGCCCGGAGCTCTCCTTCAGGCCCTGGGGGGCGCGGCCCGCCAGATGGGGATCCTCTTGGCTACGGGCCTCCTGATCCGGAATCCCTTGGCGGGGGTGGTGATCCTCGGCGGGATCGTCTTCCGTCTGATTCTGGTCCGGCGCCAGGGAAGCGACGCAAGGGGGGCCCTATCTGCCTTCGGGGCAGGCTGCATCGTGGGGGATGCCCTGTGGAGCTTTGCTGTGGGAACGCTCAGGGCTCGATTACCGAAGCCTTGAGCCGGGCGGAGCGGATCCCCTCTTCCTCGTCCACGTAGCTCAGCACGATCCCACCCAACAAGAACAAAAGGATCACCACCGCCACACCCGCTCGTTGGCTACCCGCAAGCGCCGCTACCCGCCCCAGGAGGAAGGGCCCTACAAAGGAGGTGATCTTACCCGAGAAGGCGAAGAAACCGAAGAACTCGGCCTGATGATGATCCGGCGTGAACCGCCCCATGAGGGACCGACTGGCGGCCTGATTGGGACCTGCAAAGATCCCCACGAGGATCCCCGCAAGCCAGAACCAGCGCCGGTCGGGAGCCCAGACCGCCACCGCCGCCGCCAGGGCCAGAGCCCCGACGCTAAGGAGGACTGTTTTTTTCCCCCCGAGCCGGTCGTCCACGAATCCGAAGGCGAAGGCGCTGAGGCCGGCCACCACGTTGAGGACGATCCCGAAAACGATGACCTCGCCGAAATCCATCCCGAAGGTGCCCGCGGCGTAGATCCCCCCGAAAGCGAAGACGGTACCCAGGCCATCGTTGTAGAGGAGCCGGGCCACCAAGAAGCGGACCACCTGACGGTACTGCCCCACTTTGGCCAAGGTGGCCCGCAGCTCTCCCAGGGCCGCCCGCACCGACACCTC
>JAUQOX010000333.1 GCA_030550695.1 Gemmatimonadota bacterium
GAGCCGTTTTGGCAGAGGCCGCCAGCAAGCAAGCTGCAGCACAAACTGACGCCGAGAAGGCACAGCCGGAGCCTCCGCCTCACAGGGACCCGGGCCGGACGGGGAGCGATCTCCTCGCCGAGGATAGCCTGCGGGTCGGGCCAGGGGGGCCTGACGATCTGCTGTCCCACGAGGCCGCCCAGGGGGGGCTGGGGATGGAGGTCGGTTGGTCGAGTCCGGAGGGCCCGAACCAGGCCCGTCCTGCCTCGGGAGATGGCCGCCTTGGGGGGGCTGCGGGCTCCGGGGCACCGTCGTTTGCCGAGGCTGCTTCTCCCCTGGGGGCGGGGGCGGACGGATCGGCCCGCCTGGCCAAAATCTTTTCCGCGATGGAAGCCAAGGACGCTGCAGCGGTTCTCGCGAAGCTCGAGGATGAGGAGGTGCGGGCCATCCTGGCGCACATGAGTGACCGGAAAGCGGCGGAGGTGTTAGGGGAATTCCCCCCTGAACGCGCCGCCGCCTTGAGCCGCAGTCTGTTGGCGGCGCGGTCGGGTGGGGAACCATGAGAGGGATGGAGGCCCTGGTGGACGCTCTGTCCGCGTTAGGCTGGCGCCTCCTCGCTCTGGTGCAACCCCCGGGCGGCGAAGGTGGGGAGAAAGGCGCTCCGCTCGGGGAGGGAGACAGCTTTGCGAGTACGCTGTTGTCGTTCCTTGGCTCGGAAGGATCATGGGCAGAGGAGCTTGCCAAGGTCGAGGCCGAGGGCCGCCAGCTCCCGGGCACCCCCCGCCAAGAACAAGGCGGATCGGCGCCCCTGGGGGGACCGTCCGGTGAAACGGCTGCTTCTTCCGACGAAGGCGGGGGAGCCGAGGCAGGTACGGCGCCCCCGGCTCCGGCGCAAAATCTCGAGGTGTCGGTGCCGGGACGGGCAGATGGAGGGCCAAGGAGGGTGGCGGCTCCCTCGGAAGTGCCGGGGAGCAGGGTGGGAGAGGAGAAGCGGGCGATTGGGGTCGGAGGATCGGTAGGCCGCCCGGAGGCCGCGGCTGGCATTTCTGGAGGGAGCCACGGTGTCGAGACCGTGTCGGGGGTACATGAGCCGTCAGACGAGCGGGAGTCCAAGGAGGGAGGTGATGTTTCCCCCCCTGCGACGTCCAAGCACTGGACCCGACCGGCCCGTTCCGATGCCAAGGAGGGAAGGGATGTGCCCTTCCCCGACACCTCGGGAGCCACCCTGACCCACGCCGGCGCCCCTGGTCCGGAGGCGGCCCTGGCAGGGGCGGCACCACCCGCTGCCCCACCCGGGACCCGCCCCAAAGACGCGGCCAAAGAGGTGGTCCATCGGGACTTGTCCCTCCTGGATCCGGTATTCCGCCAGCGCTTGGTCCGGGTCATGGAGCGGATGGAGAAGGAGGAGGGCTACCGGGTGGAACTGTTGGAGGGCTATCGGTCGCCGGAGCGACAGGAAGCCCTGTTCCGCCAGGGGCGTACGGAGCCCGGCCAGGTGGTGACCTGGACCCGGAACTCTCTCCACACCCGGGGGCGGGCCGCCGATCTCTTGGTCAACGGCCGCTGGGACTACCACGAAGGCTACGAGGTCTTGCAACGGATAGCCCGGGAAGAGGGGCTTCATACCCTCGGTTCCCGCGATCCGGGCCATGTGGAGCTGCGGGAGGGAGAGGGGCCGGGTGGGGGAGGCCCGGAGAAAACGGTCTTCCGGGGACCGGTTCCGGGGGTCGCCCGGCTGCCGAGGATGGCGGAGGCGAGGCCTGCCGCCGAAGCCCGGGGGTGGAGGCCCTTGGGGGCCACTCCGGCGGCGGTGGCGCAGGTGGCCACCGTGGCCCCTGTGCCGGGGGGGCGCCTCATCCGGGACAAGCTGCCCGCCCGTGGCCCGGCCGAAGGCCCGACGTTGGAGCCCCCGCCCTCGGCCGCCCCTGTCCCTGCCCCCGGTGTGGAGGGGGTCTCGGGACGGTGGGAAAGGAGCGCTGGGGTGGGGGTCCCCGCCGCCGGGTTCGAGGGGCCGCCGGCGGCGATGGCCCCGGAAGGGAAAGGAACGACCGCCGGATGGAGGGCTCGGGCCGCGGTGGTTCCCCCGGATTCGGGCGTCCAGGCCCCTCCCCTGCCCCAAGGCACGGCCCTCCAGCATGGCGACGGTGGCCCAGCCGCTCAGGGAGCGGATCGGGCCGCGCTGCCCCAGGACCTGCAAAGTCCTACCGCCTCCCCGCCGTCGCGAGGGGTGAGGCCGCCGCTGCCACCGGGCCAGGAGGGGCGGGCCCAGACGGTCTCGAGCCCCTATGGCCCCTATGGGGTGCCGTCCCCGGAGCCGGGGTTCGGGGAGGGAGGGGAAAGGGTGGGGCCCGAAGGGCCGCCGGCCACGGGTCGTGCCCTGGAGCTGGCCGAGACTCGCGAGGCTTGGGGCAGCGCGGGCAGGTTGCACCTGGAACTCGAGGACCTGGATGGGGAAGGGACCCGACTCCGCCTGGCCCTGCGGGGCGGCCGGCTGGACGGCGTTCTGGAACTGCAGGATCCTTGGGCTGCCGCCCGGATCCGGCTGCGGGTGGGGGAACTCCACGAGGCCTTGCTTAGGCACGGTCTGGACGGACGGAATCTGGCGGTCCGGGGGCCGGGAAACGAAGTCCAAGACGTTGGCCCGATGCGCCGCGGCTCCGTGGGCCAGGGGGATTCGTGGTCAACCAGGAGTGATAGTCCTTGGCATCGGGAACGCGGGAAGGAGCGTGGCTCATGATGGAGGGAGTGCTGGGCATGACACCGCCCGATGCAC
>JAUQOX010000334.1 GCA_030550695.1 Gemmatimonadota bacterium
CTCCCCCGGCCGTCCCTGAGGACCGGTCGGGGGCGCGGGTGGCTGGTTGTGGCGTTCCTCCTTCCTTGGGGGGGGGCAGCCGCACAGGTATCGCCCCCTGCAGGCCTCCCCAGGGCGGGGAGCTCCTTGAGCCTGGTGGCGAAACACAGTCGTTTGGCGGGTGCCTCCCGGCTCCAGGGCGGGGGATGGGGGGGGGTGGTGCTCGGGCAACGCCTCCTGATAGGAGGTGGCGGCTTGGCGGCGTGGGGCTGGAAGGAGCTTTCCTCTTCCGCGGGCGGAAGGGGCTTTGAAACCACAGCCGGCTACGGGGGTCTGGTCCTCCGTTTCCACGAACCCCTCGGGAGCCGTGGCCTCCTGGAGTTTGGTGCCCTGGCGGGGGCCGGGAACGCCCGGGTCCGGGACCGCTATACCCGGGTGGAGCTGGGGGCCGACAATTTCCTGGTTTGGGAACCGGAGGTCGGTATCTCCCTCCGTCTGCCCGCCGGGTTGCGGGGAGGAGTGGCCGTAGGGTATCGGATGGCATGGAAGGTCGAGGACCTTCCGACCCTCGGGGCCGGCGATTTCCGGGGGATGACTCTTGCGGCCTTCTTGGCAAGGGGCGGCTGGTAGGTCATGGCACGGGCAAGGGGATCGCGCCGGAAGCCCGCACCGAGCGAGGCGATCCGCGAAGGTCCGTTTCCTTTGCGGGTGGGGGCGGTGGATACCGGCTCCAACGCCATCCGATTCATGGTGGCCGAGTTCCAGGCCCCTCGTCAGTCCCGGCCGCTGCTCTACCGACGCGTCCCGGTGCGCTTGGGGCACCAGGTCTTCCTCACCGGGCGCCTGGCCGAAGAGACCATGGCGGCTGCCGTGGCGGAATTCGTGTCCTTCTGCAAGGAGGCCCAGGATCTCGGTCTCAGCGCCCTCCGGGCGGTGGCCACCAGCGCAGTTCGGGAAGCCCGAAACCGCGAGGAGTTGGTAGAACGGATCCGGGCAGCAACCTGCGTCGAGCTGGAGGTCATTTCCGGGTCGGAAGAGGCGCGACTGGTCCACCTTGCGGTCGCCAGCAAATTGGACTTGGCCGGAGGCAAGTGGATCCTGGTGGATCTTGGGGGCGGCAGCGTGGAGGTCTCGCTGGTGGACGACATGGGGATGCTATGGAGCGAATCCCACACGATGGGGTCCGTCCGCCTGTTGGAGATCCTCGGGCAGTCCTCCCCCGAGCCCGCGGGTTTCAAAGCTCTTTTGGCCAACTACGTTTCCGCCCTGCGCATCCCGGCTCCGGCACAATACTGGGCAGCCGCCGGCTTCGTGGCCACCGGTGGGAACATCGAGTCCCTGGCGACGTTGGCCGGGGCCCCGAGGGACTCCAAGGGGGTGGCCCGGGTGGGGGTGGACGACCTGGCCCAGGTGATCGACCTCCTGGCAGGCCTTTCCTATGACGAGCGGGTCGCCCGCCTCGGTTTGAAGGAAGACCGGGCCGACGTGATCCTGCCGGCGGCCATGGTCTACCATCACCTGGCCCGGGCGGCTCGGGCTCGTGAGATCATCGTGCCTGGGGTGGGGCTGAAGGACGGCGTCCTGCTGGACCTGGTGGATGGACTCCTTTCCGGATCCAACAGAAGCGCTGTGCAGGAAGGGCAGCTCACCAGGGCAGCCATCTCCCTCGGCCGCCGTTTCATGTTCGACGAGGCCCACGGGGTCCAGGTGGCTCGATTGGCCCTCTCTCTCTTCGACCAGACCAAAGACCTTCACGGTCTGGGCGATCAGGACCGTCTTCTTCTTCTGGTCGCCGCCTTGCTCCACGACATCGGAGGGTTCATCTCCCACGACGGACACCACAAGCACTCCCTCTACCTCATCTCTCACTCCGAACTCCCGCGCCTCTCTCCCAACGAAATGCTCGTGGTGGGAAACATCGCCCGTTACCACCGGAAAAGTCTTCCCAAACCTTCACACCCCGAATTCATGCGGCTCCCCGAGAGCGACCGAAAGAGAGTCTCCATTCTTGCGGCTCTGCTACGGGTAGCGGATGCCTTGGATCGGTCCCACGTCCAGAAGGTCAAGAGTGTGAGGGTGGTATGGGCGGAAGACGAGCTCTTCTTACGAGTGGAGGGCGGAGACAGTCTTGTCCTTGAGCGATGGGCCCTGGGAGAAAAGAAGGACCTTTTCGAAAAGGTTTTCCGCAAGAAGCTCAGTCTGGCCGTTTCCGCATAAGGCCTTCCTTCCCGGCTCCTTCCTCACTTTTCCCTCCGGCACGGATCCCGCCTTTCGAAGGGGCTGGAGAGCGTTCCGCGGGGGTGTTTTTTTGCGAGGAAGCCCCATGCAACCCTCTCCTCGCAAACCCTGCGCGTTGACACGGACAGCAGAGGGCTCTACTAATGCTTGAGAGCCAGCCCTGGAGCCTCAAGCCGGCGGGCAGGCTTGGCCAGAAGGGAGTGGTCCGGGGAATGACAGGTCGAAGGGAGTGTTTCCATGGTCAGAGACATCGATGAAAAGGTCATGGCTTTTGTGGAGCAGACGCTGGCGAAGAACCCTTCCATTGCCGTGGCAGAGCTCTTCGAGAAGGCCAAAGAGGTGAGCGACTCCATTCGGGGCCTTTCCCTCACACAGTTTCACGCCCGATACCCTCTTCAGGTGAAGCGGAGGAAGGCCCAGGCCAAACGAGGCTCCAGCCGCAGGAAAAGAGAGCCTGCCGCTCGTCCCCCTCGCCAGGAAGCCAGGAAACCACCGAAAGAGAGGAAGAAAGAGAAGGAGGTCGTCGCAACTT
>JAUQOX010000335.1 GCA_030550695.1 Gemmatimonadota bacterium
CCTGACGGTGGGCTGCCGCCCCGCACGGAGCCTGATCACGCCCCCCGACCCGCCGAGCGCGGGAAGGAGAAGTCCGGACCAATCCTTGCGGACCTCGGTTCGGGGTCGGGGCGCCATAAGGGGTCTCCCGGCCCCGGGACTGACATGAGCCGCCCCCCGCTGCCGCCCGGGGGGGTTTTGGTGGTGGCGGTGGGGGCGATGGCCTTCGCCGGGCCTTTGGTGCGTTACGCCACGGCCCCGGCTCTGGCCATCTCGGCCTGGCGTCTCCTCTTCTCCGTAGCCTTCCTTGCCGGGATCCTCCTGGCCCGGGGAGGTTTTCGGGCGCAGTTCCGGCTTTCAGCCCGGCAATGGGGGGCGGGTCTGGCGGCAGGTGTGCTCCTGGCAGGCCACTTCTGGGCTTGGATCGCCTCCCTGGGGCTCACCACCGTGGCCAGCTCGGTGGTCCTGGTGAACACGCAGCCCCTCTTTGTGGGCGTTTTCTCCCTGTGGTTTCTTAAGGAACCCCCCTCGCCGAGGCAGTGGCTGGGGATCTGGGTGGCCGTGGTGGGGGCCGGGGTCATCGGTTGGGGAGACTGGGCGTTGGGGGGGAAGGCCTTGGTGGGGGACGCCCTGGCCCTGGGGGCGGCCCTCATGGCCGCCGGCTATTATGCCATCGGCAGGAGCCTACGACCGACCATGGATCTGTGGGCCTACGCCGGCTTGGTCTATGGCGTTGCGGCGTTGGCTCTGACAGGGGCCGTGGCGGCGAGCCCTGCGGTTTCCTTGGCGGGATACCCTCGAGGCGACTGGCTGGTCTTCCTGGCGCTGGCTCTGGGTCCCATGATGCTGGGCCACACCGGGATGAATTATGCCCTTCGGTATCTTCCCGCCTATGTGGCCAACCTCGCGGCCCTCGGTGAGCCGGTGGGTGCCACCTTCCTGGCCTGGATCCTGCCCGGCATCGGGGAGGCCCCCTCCTGGAACACCATGCTGGGGGGGGGACTCGTGCTCTCGGGGATCGCCCTGGGTACGCTGGGGGGCCACAGGCGAGCCGTGGCCCGCCCCGACGAGGCGTCTCCTGAAAAGGCGCGGGCCAGAAGCGGGCCCTGCCCCTGACGGGGATCTCAACGCTTTTCCCTTGTCGCTGGTCAACGAGAGAGTCCTCCATCACCGATCGACCGCCTTGGACCGCCGGTGGGTCAAGCGTAAATTACGCGGCTTTTTCGTCCTCCGGAGGGCAGCACCCGGGGCAGATCCAGCGGACAAGGTGGTGCCCCAACGCTCCCAAGCAAGGAAAATCGCGAATGCGGACCCTTTATCTCTGCAGCCTTGTGCTTGTCTCCGTGTCTTTCCCGGGGAAGGTCTTGGGACAACAGCCTTCCGGAGGGGAGAGCCGTGCCGGTGCCATGCGGGTTTTCTTGGAATGCGCCGCAAGGGGTTGCGATCAGAACCACTTCCGTACCGAAATCACCTTCGTGAACTGGGTGCGGGACCTTCGGGATGCTCAGCTCCACGTGATCATGACCAGCCAGGGGAGCGGTGCCGGTCTCCGGTATCTCCTCGACTTCATCGGGCGGGGCGAGCTGGAGGGGCGCACGGACCAGCTGACCTACAGCCACTCGAACACGGACAGCGACGACGCCCGGACCCAGGCCCTCACGGGGGTTCTGGCGGTCGGACTGGCCCGCTTCGCCGTTCTCCTGGGCCAAAGGGGGCCGTTCACGGTGGCTACCCGGGTTCGCGGCAGCGCCGCTCCGCCGGCGCTGCCCCCGGGCCTCCAGGGTGAGGTGGAAGACCCCTGGGACTATTGGGTCTTCCGGGTGGGTGGCGACCTGAGCGTGGACAAGGAAGATCTGAACGAGCAGGATCGCTATTCCGCCAACTTCAGCGCCAACCGTACCACGGAACTGTGGAAGATCTCCATCAGTGGGCGGGGCTCCTACAGCAAGCGGGAGGGTCGGTACAGCAACGGCAGGAAGTTTGAGGACATCCGCAAGGAGGGGAGCGTGGACGGCCGGCTGTACTACTCCCTGGCGGAGCGGTGGTCCGTGGGAGTGGACGGTGGGGTGTCCACCTCCACCCGGAACAACCAGGACCTGGCGGGGCGATTCGGAGGAGGGGTGGAATACTCCTTTTTCCCCTATCCGGAATGGACCAGAAGGCGGATGACGGTGCAGGGCTTGCTCTATTCCCGCTACTACGACTACCAGGAACTCACGCAGTTCGACAAGATGTCGGAGTTGGTCTGGGAGGGGTCGTTGCGCTGGGGCGTCGGCTTCCGCCAACCCTGGGGGACCGCCAATTTCAATGCCACGACCGAGGCCATGCTCCATGATCCCACAAATCTTCACCGCATTTCCCTGGGAGGGCGTCTGAGCCTCCGGGTGGCCCGGGGTCTGGAATGGAACGTGGGGGGGAACTGGTCTCGGATCCGGGACCAGATCTACCTTCCCAAGAGGAGGCTTTCGGACGAGGACATCCTTTTGGGGCGGCGACAGCTTCCCACGAATTCCCGGTGGCAGTTCTCCACCGGGTTCTCGTTCACCTTCGGATCCATCTACAACAATGTGGTGAACAACCGCTTCGGGTTCATCGGGGGGGGGGAGGGGTTCTTTGGGGGGAGGGGTCGGGGGGGGGGGTGGCGGGGTCGAAAGGACCAGGTACGGTGGCCGGGGGTCGGGGAGCCCGCCCGTCCTGGCGGGCAGAGCCGGGGTGCAGTGCGGCCCTGGGGGTGAGGC
>JAUQOX010000066.1:0-11841 GCA_030550695.1 Gemmatimonadota bacterium
GGTCGGCAAGAGCGGGTGGTGGTCTTGCCCGGACAGACCACGGTGGTGGATTTCGAGCTCCGGACCCAGGTCCTGGCCCTTTCGGAGATCGTGGTCACGGGGGTGAGCTCGGCCACCAGCCGGGCCTTGGTTCCCTTCACCGTCGCCAAGGTGACCAAGGAAGCTATCCCGGTGCCACCGCCGAATGCCTTCGCCGCCATCGAGGGTAGGGTGGCCGGGGCCCGGGTGATCCGGGGTTCCCAGCCCGGGAGCGGCGTGAGCATTCTCATGCGGACCCCCACCAGCGTGAACCGGGAGAACGCGCCCCTCATGGTGGTGGACGGGGTGATCCTGGCTGCGTCTTCGGTGGACATCTCCACCCTGGACATCGAGAGTGTGGAGGTGGTGAAGGGCGCCGCGGCGGCTTCGTTCTACGGATCCAGGGCGGCGGCCGGTGTGGTGCATATCCGCACCAGCCGGGGCACCTCGTTGGATCTGAACCGGAGCCGGTTTTCCCTTCGGAGCGAGATGGGTTTCAGCGACATCCCCCGGCCCATCGAAACGGCCAAGTACCACAACTATCAGATGAACGCCGCGGGCACGGCCTTCCTGAACGCCCAGGGACAGGAGGTTCCCCGCTGGCTGGCGGCCACCACCAAGTACGGGTTCATGGATCAGAAGTACCCCGGCAAGGTCTACGATCATGTGAAGTCGCTGTTCCGGCCTGACCAGTTCTCTTCCCTCACGGGCACCTTCGGCTACAACACCGGCACCACCAGCTGGCTGGCCACCGTCGGCCAGCTGAACGAGTTCGGCGTGGTCCGGGGCAACAAGGGCTATCAACGCTACGATTTCCGTCTCAACCTGGACCACAGGCTTCGGAACGATCTGAGCGTCTCCATCAGCACGTTCCACATGCGGTCCGAACGGGACGAGATGTACGGAAACGTGTTCTTCGACTTCATCCAGATTGCCCCCGACGTCAACCTCCTGCAGCCGGACCCGGACGGCACCAAGTACATCTTCCAACCCGACCCCGCGGGGATCCGCCCGAATCCTCTGTACATGTTGGCCACCCAGGACCGGAAGGCCCGGCGGCTCCGGACCATGGGGAGCGTGGACCTCCGCTACAATCCCCTGGCCTGGTTGGGCTTCGATGCCAACCTGAGCTATGACCGCTCGGACCGGCGCAGCACGATCTACATTCCCAAGGGGGCCAAGACCTACGATTTCGCCACGGGGAACCCCGGATACTCCTCCATTTCCGTGGGGATCGACGACGCGGTGAACGCCTCGGCGGGCCTCACCCTGACCCGCGATTTCGGGGACCTCCGCACCCGCACCATGTTCCGGGGGCTCATCGAAAGGGCCGACGGGAACTCGGTGACCGCGTACGGCGACCAGATGGCGGTGGGGGGGATTCCGGACCTGGACGCCCTGCTGGTGCCGGGGATCAGCTCCTCCGCCACCACCATCCGCTCCACCGGCTACTTTGCCAGCACCGACCTGAATTGGCGGGAGCGTTACATCCTCAACGCCCTGGTACGGCGTGACGGGAGCTCCCTCTTCGGTCCCAGGAACCGGTGGGCCACGTACTATCGGGCCAGCGGCGCCTACCGCATGGCGGCGGAGCCGTGGTGGCCCTTCCCCCAGGTGCAGGAGTTCAAGCTGCGCTACTCCCGGGGCACCGCCGGCGGGCGCCCGGCCTTCGCCGACCAGTACGAGGTGTTCTCCCTTCTGACGGGCGGCGGCTTGTCCCTGGCCACCCTGGGGAACAAATACCTGAAGCCTGAGAAGTCCCTGGAGCAGGAGTTCGGCCTGGATGTGGCCTTCCTGGAACGCTTCACCGTGGAGTTCAACTACGCCAAGCAGCGTACCACGGACCAGTTGGTGAGCGTACCTCTCCCCTCCCTGTTCGGCTTCTCCAGCCAATGGCAGAACGCAGGAACGTTGGAAGGCTACACATATGAGCTCCAACTGGGGGCGCGTGTGGTGGAGCGGGGGGACTTCCGCTGGAACATGAGCCTGGTTGGGGATCGCTCCCGCAACAAGCTGGTGGCCTACGATCGCCCCTGCCACATCGTGGGGTTGGGCTACCGGTGCGCCGGCGAACAGCTCGGGATGATGTACACCCAGGTCCTGGTGAGGACCGAGAAGGACCTGCTGGAGCACCGGGGTGGAATCCACGCCAACTCCCTGAAGCACTTCCAGCGCAACGACGACGGCCTCATGGTCCCGGTGGGGGAGGGGAACTCCTACAAGGACGGCGTGGCCAAGAACCTGTGGGGGACAACCCTGGTGATCGACGGGGTGAGCTACAGCTGGGGGATGCCCTTCAAGCTTCTCAGCGCCCAAGGAACGGCGGTCCAGAGAAAGACCGGCGACAGCAACCCCGACTTCAAGTGGGGGTGGAACAACCAGATCCAGTGGAAAGGGCTCAGCCTTTCGGCGCTGGTGGACGGCCAGGTGGGTGGAGACGTCTACAACCAGACCAAGCAGCGGATGTACCAGTGGGAGCGCCACGGCGACGAGGTCCAGGTGGGCAAGCCCGAAGAGCTGAAGAAACCTTCATCCTACTACGTGGGTCCCCTCTACAATGCAGCGAGCTATATCGACTGGTTCGTGGAGGACGGCTCGTTCGTGAAGCTTCGGGAAGTCTCGTTGCGGTACCGGCTTTCGGGATCGCAACTGGGCCCGCTGAGTCGGACCAACATCGACCGTCTGGTGGTAGGGCTCATTGCCCGTAATCTGTATACCTGGACCAAGTACAGCGGCTTCGATCCGGAGATCGGAACGGTGCTGCAGCGCATCGACAGCTACGACTATCCGGTTTACCGCACGCTGACCGCCACCGTCGAGATCGTCTTCTGACGCGCCGGAGGAGCTGACCATGAGACCGCATGCCATCTTCGCCGCCGGCGCCCTCCTTCTGAGCTTGAGCCTGGGTGGGTGCCAGGACTTGAACGTGACCAATCCCAACAACCCCGATCGTGAGGTGGTGGTGAAAAGCGCCACGGATGTGGAGTCCCTCATCGCCACCTCCTTCCGGCGTTGGTTCAACCTCACCCAAGGGACCACGCCGTCCATTGCCCTTTCGTCCGCCGCCGACGAGTTCACCACCGGCTTCACGGATTTCGGCGGGCACGAGCAGGGCCTGGAGCCCCGCAACCCCATCGACAACACCCCCAACGCGGCCAACTCCCCCAACCGCGTGCCCATCTCCACCGCCTATTCCATCATCGCGGCGGTGAACATCGGGCTGCAGGCCATCCAGAAGTACAACCTGAAGATCTATTCGGGCACCAACGACGTGACGGTCCGGGCCCAGGCCTTCGCCAAGTTCGTCCAGGGGATCACCCACGGATGGGTGGCCTTGGTCTACGATCAGGCCTGGGTTTACAGCGAATCGGTGGATACCGACACCATCCGCTTCGCCAAGGGATCTACCCAGGTGCAGGATCTGATCCGTCCCTACAAGGAAGTCCGCGACACGGCCCTGGCCCAGCTCCAGGCGGCCTTGACCCTGGCGGAGCGGAACAGCTTTACCCTGCCGGGGGATTACACGGGCTCGTGGATCCCTGGGGTGACCATGAGCAACACGGAGTTCGCCAAGCTCATCCGGTCCTATATGGCCCGGATCATGGTGTATTCCGCCCGGACCCCCGAGGAGCGGGCTGCGGTGGACTGGCAGAGGGTTATCGCCCTCATCGACCAGGGGATCACCCAGGACTTCGCGCCGGTGGGAACTCCTGACGTCCTGGAAAGCTGGTACAAGCACCGGGCCTCCCGGGAGCGTACGGTAACCCCCGGCGACTTCATGCGGGTGGACTACCAGGCCATCGGTGCCGCGGACCAGGGGAACGGTTTCATCAACTGGCGGAACAGCCCCTGGGCCAACCGCAACCCCTTCATCATGACCAACGTCCAGGACAAGCGGATCATCAGTTCCCCCACGGCCCCCTGCACTTCCTCGCAGGCCACGGCCCATGCCAACAAAGGGAAGTACATGGGGTGCCATGTGGCCACCATCTTTTCCGCAGCCCGGGGGACCGGCCAGCGCTCCTACTACTTCTTCCACCGGCTGGGGGCAGGGTCGAGCTACAATACAGGGCCGCTGCTCATCATGAGCGTGGACGAGATGCGCCTCCTCAAGGCGGAGGGCCTCATTCGCCTGGGCCGGGCTGCGGAGGCGGTGCCCCTCATCAACGTGACCCGGGTGGCCAACGGCGGGCTGCCGCCGGTCACCCTCGAGGGGGTGCCGGGGCCCAACTGCACACCCCGGAAGTTCGACGGAAGCTGCGGAAGCCTGTGGGACGCCCTCCGCTACGAAAAGCGCCTGGAGCTGATGGGGGTGGACGCGGGCGTGGCCCACTGGGATGCCCGGGGGTGGCAGGCTCTGGTGGAGAAGACGCCGCTCCACTACCCCATGCCCGGGAACGAACTGGAACTCATGGGACTTCCCTACTACACCACGGGGGGGGGTCAGAAGGACAGCGCCCCGCCCCCGAACCCGGAAAAGTGCCCGCCGGGGGTGAACCTGCCCCGGTGCGGCTAGATTCCCAGGGGGGGTGACCGTATCCTGGCCCTCGGAGAGGGTTGAGCCCCGCGGCCCCAGGCAAGGCCGCGGGGCCTTTTTTTCGGCCGGTCATTGTCCGGGGCCCCCTGTTCCTGTTAGGATGGCAGGGTTCACACCGGAACGCCCAGCGTTTTCGGGGAGGCCGGCTGGCCCCCCGCCCACCGATCTCCCTCGTCGCCCGAGGAGACCCATGGCCCCTCGCACCCTGATCCAGCTTTTCGAGCAGAGCGTGGAACGCTTTTCCGACGACGTCTACCTCATGGAGAAGGTAGGGGACCGGTATCAGGGAACCACCTACCGGGAAACGCGGGATCTGGTCTACCGCTTTGCCGCCGGCCTGATGGCCCTGGGGATCGCGAAGGGAGACCGGATCGCCCTCATCAGCGAAGGGCGCACCCTCTGGGTGGTGGCGGAGCTGGGGATGTTCTATACCGGCGCCATCAACGTGCCCATTTCCGTCAAGATCAACGAGCCCGCCGAGTTGAAGTTCCGGCTGGCCCACTCCGGGGCCCGGATGGCCGTGGTCTCCCGGACCCAATTGGCCAAAGTGGAGGCCATCCGCAAGGACCTCCCCGACCTGGAGACCCTCATCATCCTGGACGGTCCCGGACGGAAGCCGGACGAGATCGGGGCGGAGCGCCTCATGGCCCTGGGCCAAGAATGGCTTGCCCACAACGAAACCGTCTTCCGGGCCCGCTGGCAGAGTGTGGAGGAGGACGATCCGGCCACCATCCAGTACACCTCCGGCACCACGGCCGACCCCAAAGGGATTATTCTGACCCACCGGAACTACACGGCAAACGTGGAGCAGGGTGCCGCCATGATCGACATCCAGCCGCACTGGCGCACCTTGCTCATCATCCCTTGGGATCACTCCTTCGGCCACACGGTGGGGATCTACATCATGATGTATTTCGGCGCCAAGATGGCGGCGGTGCAGCCCGGCGCCACCCCCCAGGAGACCCTGCGGAACATCCCCGAGAACATTCGGGAGGTGAAGCCCCACTTCCTCCTGGGGGTTCCTGCCCTCATGGGGAACTTCCGCAAAAACATCGAAAAGGCCATCCGTCAACAGGGTCCGCGGGTGGAGCGTCTTTTCCGGATGGCTTTGGCCAACGCCTACGCCTACCACGGAGAAGGGTGGAACCGCGGCCAAGGTGCCCGTAAGCTTCGGGCACCCCTCCATGCTCTGTTCGATCGTCTCCTCTTCTCCAAGGTGCGCCAGGCTTTCGGAGGCGAGCTCCAGTTCTTCGTGAGCGGAGCGGCCTCCCTCGACCTGGAAACCCAGAAGTTCTTCTACGCCATCGGCATTCCCGTCTATCAAGGTTACGGACTCACCGAGGCGGCCCCCGTCATCAGCACCAACAGCCCCCGGGCGCACAAGTTGGGGACCTCAGGGCGCACGGTGCCCCATCTGGATCTGCGCATCCTGGATCCGGAGGGACGGGAACTTCCCCCCGGGGAAAAGGGGGAGATCGTGGTGCGGGGGGAGAATGTCATGAAAGGGTACTGGAAGAACCCGGAGGCCACGGCCCAGGCGCTCCGGGACGGTTGGCTCCACACAGGTGACCTGGGCTTCGTGGACGAGGACGGCTATCTCCATGTTCTTGGGCGTCTGAAGAGCCTTCTCATTTCCAAGACCGGTGAGAAGTACAGCCCCGAGGGGATCGAAGAAGCCCTGGTGGCCAGCTCGCCCTATATCGAGCAGGTCATGCTCTACAACGACCACAATCCCTATACCGTGGCCCTCATCGTCCCCAACCGGGAGGCGGTGCTGGAATATCTCCGTTCCCAGGGGCTTTCCTGCATGACGGAGGAGGGTCAGACGGCAGCCCTTCGCCTGTTCCAGAGTGCCATCGATGCCTTCCGGGAAGGCGGCCCCCGGGCAGGTCTGTTCGAAAAGGAATGGCTTCCTGTGACCTTCGCCGTCTTGGGGGAAGGTTTCACCGAAGACAACCGGATGCTGAACAGCACCTTGAAGCTGGTGAGGAGGCGGGTGGCGGAGTTCTACCGCAACCGCATCGAGTACATGTACACTCCGGAAGGGAAGGATCCCTTCAACCGGCAGAACCGTCTGATCCTTGCCCGCTTGGAAGAGTAGAAGCCCTGGAAAGGGCCCGAGGGGAAGACGAAAGAGACACGACGGACGTGCCCCTACCGAGAGGAGAAGACACCCCATGCCGACCCGATCCGATGCCCTGGCCCTCGTACAGGAATGGGTGGACAACGAGGGCTTGCGGAAGCATCTGTTTGCCGTGGAAGCGGCGGTCCGATACTACGCGCGTAAGCTGGGGGGAGACCCGGAAATCTGGGGATTGGCGGGACTCCTTCATGATCTGGACTGGGAAAAACATCCCGACCGTCACCCCCTGGCGGCCGTCGACGTTCTCAGGCAGCAGGGCTATCCGGAAGAAGTGGTCCATGCCGTCCTGGCCCACCGGCCGGAGTTCACGGGGGTGGAGCCCGCCACCGACCTGGATCGGGCTCTGTATGCCTGCGACGAACTGTGCGGCTTGGTGTACGCCACCTGTCTCATGCGGCCCACCGGCATCGACGACCTTACCCCGAAATCGGTGGTGAAGAAACTGAAAGACCGCGCCTTCGCTGCGGGGGTGGACCGTCAGCAGGTCGCCCGAGGGGTGGAGCTCATCGGGCTGGACCAGAACGAGCACATCCAAAACGTGATCGAGGGTATGCGGGAAGCCGCGGAGGTCCTGGGCATCCGGGGGGTGGACCTGGCCCGCTGAAGGTGGGCCGGGCCGCCGCGGTGGGGTGGTCCTGAGGTTTGCAGGGTTCCCCCCGTCGCCGTGGAACCTGGGGGCGGCGGGTCGGGGCCCGAACCCCGGCGGGAGCCGCAACACTTCCTCGGGCTTTTTCAATCCAAGGCCGGGCCCACCACGTAGTCTCCGCCCCGCCAACGCAGGGGACGGAAGGGGGCAGCCGTCCGGCTGCCCCCCGGAAGGTCGCCGGGGGAGGGGCCAACCTGCCGGTGGGGGGCCGCGCCGGGCGATCCGGCAGGCGCCGGATCCCCTTCCCGCGCCAGGAGGACGTCGATTCGCCCTAAGCGAATGCCCCCGAACCCCACCTGATGGACCAAGGTGCTCCGACCGTCGGCGTCGGAATACACATCGGGCCGGTCCATGAACGTGTGGGTGTGCCCCCCCAAGATCAGGTCGATCCCCTCCACCTTCTGGGCCAGAAGGGTGTCGGAGGGGCGTTCGCCGCTGTAGCGGTAGCCCAGATGGGAGAGGCAGATGACCAGGGAACACCCCTGGCGCCGGAGGTGGGCCACGGCCCCCTGCGCCGCTCCGTAGGGGTCCTCATAGCTCACCCCCTCGTGGAGCTGTCGGGGAACCAGGCCCTCGAAGGCGATCCCCAGCCCGAAGATCCCCACCTTGACCCCCCCTACCTCCCGCACCACCCAGGGCTGGACCCGGCCAGCGAGGTCCGGATCCTCTATCCGATAGTTGGCCGACACGAAGGGAAAGGCGGCGTGGGGAAGGACGTCCACCAGGCCGGATACGCCGTTGTCGAAGTCGTGGTTTCCGAGGGTTGCGGCGTCATACCCCATGGCCGACATGGCCCGGAGCTCGATCTCCCCCCGGAAAAAATTGAAGTACGGCGTGCCCTGGAAGATGTCGCCGGCGTCCAGGAGGAGAACGTGGGGATGCTCCCCCCGGATCCGCCGCACCAAGGCCGCCCTCCGGGCCACCCCCCCCAAGCCCTGGTGAGGGCCGCCGTCCATGGGGAAGGGATCGATGCGGGAGTGGGTGTCGTTGGTGTGGAGGATGACCAGATGCACCTCATCCTGGCCGGCGGCCCAAGGCTCCAGGTCCTGCCGTCCGCCGAGAAGGAGAGGATCCCATTCCCACGGGGAGACTTCCGCCCCCGGCAAGGATCCTTGTCCCTTTCCCCCCGAAGCCGTGAGTCCGCGAGCCCACCGGGGAAAAAAGAGAAGCCCCCCCCCGGCGGCGGCCGCAGCCGCGAGAAATTCCCGACGCTTCATCGCCGCACCTCGCCCCGAATGCGCCCCTCGATGCCGAACCGGAGCACCCCCACCTCTCGGATGAACTCCACGAAAGCGTCCCGGACCAGGAGGGGCAGGTCCTCCCGTTCCACGGCGCGGGTCAGGACCTGGAAGTCGTCTCCTCCCTCTGCCAGGAAGTTCGATGTGGCCAGGCGGTAGAGGTGGCCCTCCTCCACCGGCTTCCCTCCGACCCGGACGTCCCGGGCCACCCGCCGGCCTCCTTCGTCTTCGATCCGCAAAGACAGGCCCGCCACAGGCTCTCCCCCACGCCGGGCGATGACCTGGGCCAACTCCTCCACCTGGTCGCCCCTCAGGGTGAGGAGAACCACGGTGTTTTCGAAGGGCATCAGCTCATAGATCTTGCCCATCGTGATGGGTCCCGGCGACAGGGGAACCCGGAGTCCGCCGTTGTTGGCCAAGGCCATGTCCACCCCCTCGCCCACCCGGCGCCGGGCGGCCCAGAGGAGAGCGTCGGCGGCGAAGTTCCCCAAGGGGCCCTCGGGCCACCCCTTGGCCAGGGGGACCGCCGCCTCCCCGATGACCTCCCCCATGATCCCCTCCAGCCGACCCCGGAAGGGGGCCACCAGGGCGGCCATGCCGGGGTCTTCTCCCAGGGAGTCCGCCACCACCACGAAGGAGGCCGGCGTCTGGAAGACCCGCCAGGAACCGGCGGTGGCCCCCCGCCACCCGCACCCTGCCAGGACCAGCAGCAGGAGGAGGGGGCCGGAGAGGCGCCGCGGCGCCCGGAACAGTCCTCCGGGCCGGGCCGTGGGACCCGAACCGCCGGGGCCCGGCCCGGCCCGGAGGGACCGGATGCGGTGCTCAGGCTTTCCGGGGTTGGATGGTGGCGAGGCGGGCATAAATGTCGTAGATCTTCTGCTTCATGGCCTTGATGCGGGCCGAGTCCTCGGGCCGGCTCCACCGGGGCTCATGGATGGAGAAGATCTGGTGGTTCAGCTCGTCCAGGAGCGCCCGGGCGTTGGCACACCAGGCTTCGGTGCAGTCCATGGGCATCTGGGCCGCCTCGTCCACTGCCTGTTCCATGCGCTGCAGGGAAGCGAAGAGGTTTTCCAGATAGGTATGCCAGGCTTGATCCAGGGGGGCCTGCACTCCGGCTCGAATGGCATCTTCCAAGCGGGTCATGGGCGTTGTCCTCCTTGGTCCTAGGATCCTTCTATGGGCTGGAGGGGAAGGGGCCCGGACCCTCCGGGGGGCGTCCACCCCCTCCCCTCATCCCTAAATGAGCCGCGACCGGAAGTGTGCACAAGGGGAGCGCCATGAAAACCATCATCGAGCCCTTCCGCATCAAGGTGGTGGAACCCATCCGCCTCACCACCCGGAGCGAGCGGCTGGAGTTCCTCCGGAAGGCGGACTACAACATGTTCAAGCTCAGGGCCGAAGACGTCCTGCTGGATCTCCTCACGGATTCCGGCACCTCGGCCATGAGCTCCCTCCAGTGGAGCGGGATCATGCGGGGCGACGAGTCCTACGCCGGCAGTCCCTCCTTCTACCGGTTCGAGCGGGCCGTCCAGGAGATCTTCGGCTTCAGCCAGGTGATCCCCACCCACCAGGGGCGGGCGGCGGAGCGGATCCTTTTCTCCACCTTGTGCCGCCCTGGCCATGTGGTTCCCTCCAATACCCACTTCGACACCACCAGGGCCAACATCGAGGCGGCGGGAGCCGAGGCCGTGGACCTTCCGGTGCCCGAGGGTCTGGTCCCGGCCGTCCCCCACCCCTTCAAAGGAAACATGGATGTGGAGCGGCTGCAGGACCTCATCGCCCGGGTGGGGGCGGACTCCATTCCCCTTTGCATGCTCACCGTCACCAACAACACCGGCGGCGGCCAGCCCGTCTCCATGGCCAACATCCGGGCCGTGTCGGGGGTATGTCGGGCCCACGGGATCCCCCTGTTCGTCGACGCCTGCCGCTTCGCCGAGAACGCCTACTTCATCAAGCTCCGGGAGGAGGGGTACGCCCGGAAGTCGGTGCGGGAGATCGTGCGGGAAATGTTCTCCTACGCCGACGGTTGCACCATGTCGGCCAAGAAGGACGGCCTGGCCAACATCGGGGGCTTCCTGGCCATGAACGACGCCGCTCTGGCCCAGAAGGAGCGGGAGCTCCTCATCCTCACCGAGGGCTTCCCCACCTACGGAGGGCTGGCGGGGCGGGACCTGGAGGCCATCGCCATCGGGTTGGAGGAGGTGCTCGAGGAAAACTACCTCGAGTACCGCCTGGCCTCCGTCCGCTATCTGGGGCAGCATATTTCGGCGGGGGGGGTGCCCATCGTGCAGCCCCCGGGAGGGCACGCCGTGTACATCGACGCCGCCGCCTTCCTGCCCCAGGTTCCACCGCTGCAGCTCCCTGGCCAGTCCCTGGTGTGCGAACTCTATGTGGAGGGAGGGATCCGGGGGGTGGAGGTGGGCACGGCCATGTTCGGGCGGCGCGACCCCGAAACGGGCCAGGAAACCCCGGCGGCCATGGAATTGGTGCGCCTGGCCCTGCCCCGGCGGGTCTATACCCAGAGCCATGTGGACTATATGGTAGAGGCCATCTTGCAGGTATGGGAGCGGCGGGAGGGGATCGGGGGGTTCCGCTTCACCTATCAGGCCCCCACCCTGAGGCATTTCACGGCGGCTTACGAACCCCTCTATCCCGTGGGGGGGTGAGGGAACGGTGGGGAGGTCGGTGCGGTAGGTTGTTGCAGAAAGGGGAGGGGAGCAGGGAGGGGGAGGACGCGCCCCCCCGAGGCGGCTGGGGGGAAGCCGCCGGCTGGGGCCCGGGGTTCGGTCCGGGAGAGGGCGGGAAAAGGGAGACCCTTCAGGGCGGTAGGCCGTCGAGGGGGGCCTAAGCGGGAACCGCGGAGGGGAAAGGAAGACAGGGTATGGGTGGCCATCCAAACCCAACGGGGACCAGGGAAAGGAGTGGGGGGGCCGCCCCGTGGAGGGGTGGGCTCCTCGGTTCCGCCAGGCGGACCTGGGCCCCCGACCGGCGGCGGGGCCTCGCCGCGGTCCTGGGCTTTGGGCTGGCTTTTGCGGGCCCCCTTTCGGCTCAGGACGTGGAGCTGTGGGGCCGCATCCACGGCACGACCCCTCCCCCCGGCTACTACGAACTCATGGCCCGGGATCCCGGCGCTTTCCAATTCAGCCGCGCCCTGCTGCGCCGGGGGTTGGCCCTGCCGGAGCCCCCTCCCATCCAGGCCCAGGGGGGCGGTCTGCCGGCCGCCTTGTCCCCTGTGCTGGCCCTGGAGCTGGCGGGCGTC
>JAUQOX010000066.1:11851-12617 GCA_030550695.1 Gemmatimonadota bacterium
TGAGCGGGCCCCCGTGGCCGGCACCTTCCGTTTCCCCACCGTTTTGGGGCTGTTTGCCGACTCCCCCGAACCCGCCCCGGCCTATTCCCGGGAGCGGGTGCACGCGGAGTACTGGACGGGACCCCAGGCGAACCCGGCGGCCGTGGGGACCATCCCGCAATATTATGCCGAGATCAGCCGGGGCCTGGTGACCCTTTCCGGGACCACCTTCGACTGGAGGCGCACCCCCCTGTACCGCTCCCAGGTTACGGCCGGCCGGTCGGGGGTGGGCACGAACTCCCGGGTGGGGGAATTCATCGTGCGGGTTCTGCAGCAACTGGACGACGGCAGCGTGGACTGGGGCCAGTTCGACAACGACGGCCCCGACGGGGTGCCCAACTCGGGAGACGACGACGGCTACGTGGATGCCCTGGTGGTGTTCCACCCCACCCCCGGCGGGGAGTGCTCCTCCGACGAGCAGCCCAACCGGATCTGGTCGCACTTCTGGAACCTGTACAGCGCCGCCTCCCAAGGGAGTGCCTGGGATCCCGCCATCCGGACGGCCATCGTCGCCGGACGGGGGTATGTGACCCGGACCCCGGCGGTGCCTTCCCTCGCCAACGGGGGGTACCCGTTCATCCGCATCCTGGACTACGCCATCCAGGGCGTCACCAATTGTGCCGGCACCACCATCAACAGCATCGGGGTCCTGGCCCACGAGCTGGGGCACGCCTTCGGCCTGCCGGACCTCTACAATACGGACTACCACCCGGAAAGGGGTCCCAAA
>JAUQOX010000336.1 GCA_030550695.1 Gemmatimonadota bacterium
TGCTGAGGACGTGGTGGACTACATTCCTCCCTCGGCCCGCCACCTGGACCTCTGTCTTCATGCTCTTCAGCGGGCTTCCACCCGAGGGGCCGGCGGGCTGGTGGGCCCTCTTTCCAAAGCCGCGGAGAGCCTCCGCAGACGGGGAATCGCCGTCCTCATCAGCGATCTCTACGAAAAGAGCGAGGAGGTCTTGCGGGCGGTTCGCGGGCTCAGGGCTTCGGGTCAGGACGTGATCGTTTTCCATGTGCTGGACCCGGCCGAGCTCGATTTTCCTTTTCAAGGGGCGGCCAACTTCCGGGACATGGAAACCGGATCGGTTGTGCCTATCTTGCCGGAGAAGATCCGCGAAGGCTACCATGCGGTTTTTCGCGGACACCTGGAAAGGCTCCAGGACGGCTTCGCGGCGAGCCGGGTGGATTATCAGTTGCTGGACATTTCCCGGCCTCTCGATCTCGCCCTGTTTCGTTATCTCGTCCATCGCCTGCAACAGCAGAAGCGAGGGAGATTGCGGTGAGGATGGCCGGCGTGTTGCTCCTTCCGGGCTTCTGGGCCCCCGGAATCTAGCGGAGGCGTGGAATGCCGCTGGAGTTCCTGGTTCCGGCGTTTCTGGCGGGGGTGGCCGCCGTGGTCATCCCCGTCGTGCTCCACCTCACCCGGAAACAGCGGGCGCGGGTCGTGGATTTCCCGTCCCTGCTCTTCCTGGAGCAGGTGCCGTTCCAGGAAGAAAGCCGTCGCCGGATCCAACACTGGTTCCTGCTGCTCCTCAGGGCCCTGGCAGTGGCTCTCCTGGCGGTTGCGTTCGCGCGGCCTTTCTTCCGGGGGGCTGCGGAGGGGATCACCCCTGCTTCCGGCCCCCGGGAGGTGGTCCTCCTTCTGGACCGTTCCTGGAGCATGGAGTACCAGGGGAACTGGGAAAAGGCAAAGGAGGAAGCGAGGAAAGTCGTGCAGGGGCTCGGACCCTTGGATCGGGGCAGTCTGATCCTGTTCGCCAGGGAGGCGGTCGTGGCCGTCCGATCTTCGGCAGACCGGAATCAGCTCTTGGCCGCGTTGGACGAGGCGGACCTGAGCGCCGAAGGAACGGTCTACGGACCGGCCCTGAAGCTGGCTCAAAGTATCCTGGAGGACAGCGACTTAGGCGGGCGGGAGCTGGTTCTGATCGGCGACCTTCAGCGTAGGGGCTGGAGGGGGGACGAAGGGATCCGCCTTCCCGCGGGAACGGTGGTGCAACCGGTTCCCCTGGCGACGCCCCCGTCGGCGAACCGGGCCGTAGCGGATGTGCAGCTGATCCGCACGGAGGCGGACGGAGGGATACGGGCGGCTCCGGTGGCGCGGATTACCAGGGTACGGGGGGAAGGGGAGGAATCCGCCGTGGCGGTGTTGGAGGTGGATGGGAAGGAGGTGCAGCGCAGGACCGTGAACCTGCCGGCCGAAGGGGCCGTGGCGGTTTCCTTCGAGCCTGTGCCGGTCCGGGAGGGGGGGCTGCCAGGGGTGGTCCGGCTGCTTGCTCCCGACGGTCTTCCCACAGACGACCGGCGTTTCTTCGTTCTCAAAAGCGGGGGTGGAGTGGGGGTCCTGGTGGTGGGGGGGGCGGAGGGGAGGGGGGGATCGGCGTTTTTCCTGCGGGAGGCTTTGGCGGTGGCTGGGGGAGGGGTCTTTCGGGTCACGCTCCGCCCGGGTCACCTGAGCCTGGCCGGCGCGCTCGAGGGGGTGGATGTGGTCGTCTTGCTGGACCGGCCGGTCCTCGACGCTGCCGAGGCAGCCGCCCTTAGGAGCTTCGTGGAGGCGGGAGGGGGGCTATTGGTGGCGACCGGCGAGGACTTCCGATGGCCGGAAACCGGTGAAGAAGTGTTGGGCGGCAGGTTGGCTGCTCCCCCGGAGGGGAGGGGCGCTTCCGAAACCCGTGTGGGTCACGTGGAGACGGCCCATCCCGTATTCGGTTTTCTCCGGGGTTTCCGAGGTCCCGGCTTCAGCCAGGCGCTCTTTCTGAGAAGGCGGGAATTCGCTCCCGCTGCCCGGAGCGGGGCTCAGGTCCTGGCCCGCTACGAGGATGGCCTGCCGGCCCTGGCCGAAAATCCCCTGGGGAAGGGGAGGGTGCTGATCTGGACCTCCACGCTGGACACCTTCTGGAACGACCTTGCCAGGCAGGTAGTGTATGTCCCCTTCGTCCAGGAGCTTATCCGCTATGCCTCGGGACTGGCCTTGGGCGAGAATCTTGCCCTGGAGCCGGGCCAGGTGGTGGATTTGGGGGATCGGGCCGTGTCCTTTTCCCTGGGCCTGGAAGAAGTCGTGAGGGGACTCCTGGAGGGGAAGTCCCTGGTGGTGGTCGGGCCTTCGGGGGAGACCCAAAGGCTCGATGGCGGGGATGCCCGGCCGTTCGTGCGGTTGGGGCGCGAGGGAATCTACCAGGTGAGGACGGCGGGGGGAGGCGGAGGCCCCCGGGCCTACGTGGCGGTGAACGTGGATCTGGGCGAGGCGGAACTGACCCCCCTGGACCCCGCCGAGGTGGTGGCCGTCCTCTCGGCTCAGGCGGACGAAGGGGACAGGGCCGGAGGGGGGGGTGGGGGAGGGGCGGGGCCTCGGCCCGCGACAGAGGAGAAACGCCAATCCCTTTGGCGCTACCTGCTGCTGGCTGCGGCGCTGGTGCTGGGGGTGGAAACGGTGGTCGCGGGACGGGTGTCAGGTTTCGGAGGAAGGAGGACGCTCCATGCGAA
>JAUQOX010000067.1 GCA_030550695.1 Gemmatimonadota bacterium
TCCGGAGGGGTCTTCCAGGGCCTCTCGGGGGGGGAGCAGGCCGCGGCTTTCCGGATGGTGGCGCTCCACCACCCGGCCCCGGAACTCCCCCATCCCCGGCTCGGTCTGCTCCCAACCGGCGGGGAAACCGTAGCGCAAGAGCAGTTCCTCCGTCCACCGGTCCCAGGAAAGCTCCATGGTGAGGGCGGAGTCCCGGTACAGGTTCGAGGCGAACCGCCGGGCAAGGTGTTCCGCCAGGGCTTCGTTTCCCGGGGTGAGGAAGAGGGGATCGGCAAGAAGCCAAAAACGACGGACGGCTTCCTCCCGGGAGAGCGGCCAGGGGTTCTTCAGCCACCTGAGTTCTTCTTCCCCCAGGAGGAGGGACGGGTCACGCCAGCGGGCTGCTTCCTCCGGCCCGAGAGCCCTCAGAGCCCCCTCGAAAACCTGCAGGGAGGCTTCGGAATCCCCGGCCCGGTGCAAGACATACCCCATGAGCCCCTGACACCAGAAGGTGTCCGGCTGCGGGCAGGCGCGGGCCAAGGCCAGGGCCTCCTCCCACCGCCCCATGTCCCCGAGGTACCGCACCCGCTGGCCCAGCACCCAACGGTCGCCGGGGATGGCCCGGCCCACCTCCTCCAAAGTTGCCAACAGCTCCTGCCGGGCCCGGATCAGGGCCGGCTCCTCCGGTTTGGGCACCCAGAGGGACCCGCCCCCGTACCGCAGGCAGATCCGTCCCAGGATCTCGTCGCAGTCCCCCCCCCGCCAGGTGTCCGGCACCTTGGGAAGACGGCCCCGATGCAAGACCTCGAAGGACCGCTGGGCCCGGCGGGCTATCCGCTGAAGTTCCGCCGAGTCGGGGGGGAAGGAGAAGACGGGCTGGGCCGAGACGGGGATCGAGCCGGACGCCACTAGGAGCGCTATAACCCATAGGCCGGCCCGGCCGCCCCGCCCAGGCCGGGAACGGCCACCCTTGCGGCAACCTTCTGCCGGGGCCAGCCGGCGCCCGGTAGGGAGACGAGGGAACACCCGCCTGCGTGTGCCAGGGGGACGAAGGATGGCCGGAAGCTCCCCCGAGGGTCCACCGGCCCTAGGCGGCCAACTCCGGGCACCCTCCCTCTCCGCTGCTCCCACCCCACTCGAGCCGCCGCCGGGAGTTGGCCCGGGTGGATTCGAACCACCACCGCCGGTTCCAAAGACCGGTGTCCTGCCCTTAGACGACGGGCCAATCACCTTTTCCTACCACGGCAATCCTACCGACGGGTGCGTCCTCGTTCAATCCCCCCACCGGCCAGGGGCCGTCACGACCTCGGCACCCCAGGGGGGCGACGGGGGGCATTTTCGGGGGCTTCGAGGCCCCCCCACCCCCTCCTACGGAGCCTCCCCCCCCGAAAGCTCCGGCTCGGGCATGCGTTCCCGGCTTCGGGTGGCGAGCCATCGTACCCCAGGGAAGGCGCTCTCCAGCGCCTCTTTCGCAGCCCTTGCCTCCTCTTCGCCTCCATAGACGGCAAAGAGCGCGCCTCCGCTCCCAGCCAGGAGGGCCAAGCGGGGCGCCGTGTCCAGCAAGGCCGCCGAGAGGCGGGCCAAGCGGGGGAACTCCGCCAGGACCACCTCCTGGAAGTCGTTCCCGGCCAGGCGGGCCACGCAATCCCACGATGCGAAGTCCTCCAGGCGGTACCCGGCGGCGGCACCGGCCGGGGGGGCGCCTTCCCGGCGCCGGGCCAGGACCCCGTACGCCCAGGCCGTGGAAACCCCCTCGGGAGGGACAGCCAGGAGGACGGGGGCGGAAGGAAGGGGGGGGAGCGCCAACAGCCGTTCCCCCCTTCCCCAGGCCAAGGCGGTGGGGGAAGGGCTCAGGAAGAAGGACACGTCGGACCCCAACCCCCCGGCCAGAGCCGAGATCTCCCAGGGCTCCAAAACCCCGGGGAACAGGGTAGCCAGGGCCCTCAAGGTGGCCGCGGCATCGGAGGATCCCCCTCCCAACCCTGCCTGTACCGGAATCCGCTTCGTGAGAACGATTTCCACACCCTCTTCCACCCTTCCCCGGGTGAGGAAAGCCTCGGCCGCCCGGTAGGCCAGGTTCTCGTCCGGGGGACCCAAGGGAATCCCTTGCACCTCCAGGGCAATCCCTTTCCGCGTCCGCCGGGACACCTCGAGGGAGTCGGCCAGCTCCAGGGCCTGGAAAAGGGTCTCGATCTGGTGATACCCCCCCGCCTCCCGGGCCAAGACCCGGAGAAAGAGGTTCACCTTGGCGGGGGCGGCCATCCGCACGCTCCTTCTGCCTTCAGGCGGCACCATGGCGATCCTCCTCGACCTTCCCTAGCCTTTCCCCGGCCCGCCGGCCGTCTCCTGCGAAGGAATCACCCGGCTTTCGCTGGACCGGACCTCCCGTAACGAGAGGCCCATCCTTCCCAGATAATGGAGACCCAGCAGGGTCACGGGAATGAAGCCCCCAAGGTGGAAACCGAAGGCAAAGGCCAGGGTGGCCGGGGCCGAAACTCCATACACCCCCAGGGCCAGCTTCACCCCCCAGTGGAAGGTGCCGAAAAACCCCGGAGCCGAGGGGACCCCCACGGCAAACGCCACCAAGGCGTTGGTGAACAAGGCGGCATCCCATCCCACCTGGATCCCGAAGGCCCGAAACCCCGTCCAAAAGGCCAGGGAATGCCAGCCCCAGACCGCCAGGCTCCAAAGGAGGCTCAGGGCCAGGAGGCGCGGTCGCCGGAGGACCCCCAAGCCCGACAGGAAAGCCTCCAGGGTCTCCACCACCAGGGTGGGTGTTCGGCGCCCCGGAAGCCGTCGGGCCAAGGTTTCCGCCCCCCGGACCAGGGGCCGGGGAAACACCAGGAGCAGGACCATGAAGGCCAGGAGCCCCCCCAACAGGAGGCTCACGCCCCGGATGACCCCGCCCAGGGAAAGACTTCCGGAGGCGTGGTCCCAAGGGAAGGAAGGGGCAGCCAGGGCCAAGAAGAACAGGGTGAGGATGGCCAGGCCGTCCAGGAACCGCTCCACAACCAGGGAAGCGAAGGCCCCCCCCACCGGTACCGGCTCCAGCCTGGAGAGGGCAAAGGCCCGGGCGAACTCCCCCATACGAGCCGGGAGGAGGTTGTTGGCCATGAAGCCGACGGCCACGGCGGCAAACCGGGAGTGGAGACGGGTCCCGGGCCGTACAGGCTCCAGGAGAAGCTTCCAGCGGAGGGCCCGGAGGAGAAACGTTCCGGTGGCCATGGCCACAGCCAGGGTCAAGAGGGGGAGACTCACCCCCCTCATCGCCTCCCAAACTGCCTGGAGGGGAACGCCCCGTAGGACCCACCAAAGGAGCAGGAACGTGATGACGACCCCGACCGCCCCCCGCCAGCCCCACTTCGCCAAGGGTCAGCCCTTTCAGAAACCGACAGGCGGAACCCACTCCCCTGGACGAGGCACCAGGGTAGGAGCCCGCTCCAGGAGTTCCCGCATCTCCCTCACCGCCCGTTCCATTCCCACGAACAGGGCTCGGCTGACGATGCTGTGGCCGATGTTCAGTTCTTCGATCTGGGGGATGGCAGCCACGGGGACCACGTTCTCGTACGTGAGGCCGTGCCCTGCATGGACGGCCAGACCCATCTCCCTTCCCTCCTGGGCGACTCGGGCCAGTCGGGCCAACTCTTCCCGCCGCCGCCCCCCCCGGGCGTTGGCATACTCGCCGGTATGCAGTTCCACAGCGTCGGCCCCCAGGGCGAGGGCCCGCTCCAAGGAGCGGGTCTGGGGGTCCACGAAAAGAGAGGTCCGGACCCCCGCCCCTTTGAGGCGCTCCAGGGCTCCCTCCAGGGCGCGGTAAACGTCGGGGTTCCCCAGGTCCAGGCCGCCCTCGGTGGTGATCTCCTGGCGCCGTTCCGGCACCAGGGTAGCCTGCATGGGGCGAAGCTGACAGGCCAGGTCCACGATCTCGGGGTGGGTGGCCAGCTCCAGGTTTACACCGGTCCGGACCGTCTCCAGGAGGAGGCGGACGTCCCGGTCCTGGATGTGCCGCCGATCTTCCCTCAGGTGCACGGTGATTCCGTGGGCCCCCCCCAGTTCCGCCAGGACGGCAACCCTCACCGGGTCCGGTTCGTCGGTCCGCCGGGCCTGCCGCACGGTGGCCACGTGGTCGATGTTGACGTATAACCTCATGTTCCCCTCTCCAGGATGTTCCAGAGGCGGGTTGCCGTCTCGGTGGCAAGGCCGGCTTCCTCGGCCAGCCTCACCAGTTCCTTCCCCCACGAAACGTAGAGGGAGCGATCCCGGGGCTCCAGGGCACGGAGGTGGAGGTCCACCGTTTCCACGTCCCCCCGGACCACCGGCCCCGTGAGGGCTCCCTCCAGCCCCAAGACCTCCACGTTCTCCAAGCTCCCCCGGGCCAGGGCCAGCAAGGCTTCCACGGCCTCTTCGGAGGGCACCCCGGCTCCCACCAGAATCCGTCGGGCTACGGCCAAGGCCGCCACCACCACGTTGGATGCGAACACGGCTCCGGCATGGTAGAGGGGTCTCCTGCCGGGGGAGACCAGAAGGACCCGCCCTCCCAGGGCCCGCACCAGCCGCCGCGCCTGGGCCACGGCCCCCGCATCCCCCGACACCCCGAAGGCCGATCCCCTGAGGAGACGGGCCCCCCTCAAAGGATCCGCCAGAGCCTGCAAGGGGTGGAGAACCCCCACCATGTACCCCCGCTCCGCCAGCGGGGCCAGGGGATCCGTGCCCAAGGCTCCGGACATGTGGTAGGCCGCGCAGGCCGGCGGCGCCTCCCCCCGGAGGGCCAGCTCCAGGGCCACGCGAGGGATGGCCTGGTCGGCGACCGCCAGGACCAGGAAGGTGGTGCCCCGCTCCGGCCGCTCCAGACCTTGCACGTACCGGATCCCCCCCGGCCCGAAGAGGGGGTGGGGCGGGGGCTCCGGCCGCCTTCCGGATACCACCACGGAGCGTACGGCACCTGCCTCCCAAAGGGCATAGGCCAAGGACAGTCCGGCCCGCCCGGCGCCTACCACCCAGACCCCGTCGTCCATGGACGGATCCTACGCCTGCGAAAGGACTTCGATGCCTTCCCGCCGGGCCAGGCGGGCTGCCAAGGGCACGGGTACCCGCACGGCCACCTCGATCCGGGTGCCGTCGTCCCGCCGGGCCAGGACCTCCCCCTCCCGGTACAGGCTGGCCAAAGTCTCCCCGTCGGCCACCGGAACCCGGAGGTACAGGAGCCGGAGGCGCGCCCGGACCCGCTCGCGCAAGGCCTCCCGGAGGACCTCAAGGCTGGAGGCGCGCTGAGCCGACACAAACACCGCCGGCGCCGGCTCCACCTCCCGAACCCGCTCCCGCAAGGCCGCCTCTTCGGCGTGGGTGAGACGGTCGATCTTGTTGAATACCAGCAACTGGGGGCGTTCGCCCAGCTCCAGTTCCTCCAGGACATCCTGGACCACATTCCGATGGGCCTCCCACTCGGAGTCCGAGGCGTCCAGGACATGGAGCAAGAGGTCCGCCTCACGGGCCTCCTCCAGGGTGGAGCGGAACGACGCGATGAGATGGTGGGGGAGCTTACGGATGAAGCCCACCGTATCGGTGACCAAAGCGCGATACCCCGAACCCAGCTCCACCACACGGGTGGCGGGGTCGAGGGTTGCGAACAGCCGGTTCTCCACGAAGAGGTCCGCCCCGGAAAGCGCCTTGAGGAGGGAGGATTTCCCCACGTTGGTGTACCCTACGAGGGCCACCCGATACTCCCCTTCCCGGCCTTTCCTCTGGGTGGCCCGGGCTTGGGCCACCTCCTTCAGCTTCTCCTTCAGATCGGCGATCCGGGCCCCGATGAGGCGCCGGTCGGTCTCCAACTGGGTCTCCCCCGGTCCCCGCAACCCGATCCCGCCGCGGATCCGGGAAAGATGGGTCCACATCCGTCGGAGCCGGGGAAGGAGATATTCCAGCTGGGCCAGCTCCACCTGGAGCTTGGCTTCCCGGGTCCGGGCCCGGGTGGCAAAGATGTCCAGGATCAGCTCCGTGCGGTCCATGACCCGGACCCCCAGAAGGTCCTCGAGATTCTTGCCTTGGGCCGGGGTGAGTTCTTCGTCGAAGATGACCAGGTCGGCTCCGGATTGCTCCACCAGGCCCTTGAGTTCCCGGGCCTTGCCCTCCCCGATGTAGTAACGGGGGTTGGGGGCCTCCAGGCGTTGCCGCAGGATGGAGACCACCTTCCCCCCGGCCGTTTCGGTAAGACGTTCCAGCTCTTCCAGTTGGTCTTCGGCCTGGCGCGGGTGTACCCCCCGGCCGGGGGCCCCCACCAAGACGACCCGGTCCAACGTGGGCCGGTTTTCCGTCGAGGACGTTACGATAGCCGCAGCCTCCCGCTTCCGTGGTTTCCCCTTTTCAAGGCTTCAGGATCCCCTCGCTCCGGATAGGGAGGGAAAACGTCATCCCTGCCCCCCTCACCCGAGCCGAACCGGTGAGCCGGTAAGGGATCTCTCCCCGGGCCAGGAATGCCCGGAGGGCGGCCCCCAAAGCATCGTAGCGGAAAGGGACCGGCACCCCGACCCTCGTGGTTTCCCTCCCCGGCAAGGTCACCCGCTCCCCATGGCTCCCTTCCGACAACACCGCCCAACCTCCTTCCCCCACCCCCCCGCCAACCGCCCCCCGGGCTTCCACCCCCACCCCCAGCAGGCCCCCCCCGCGACGGTGGGTGCCATCCCGATAAAGCAGGGCCCGACCACCCTGGAGCCCCAAGGACACCAGCTCCACCCCCGCCACCGCCACCGAAGGGGACGGGAACAGAAGGGCACAACCCGCCGCCGTGAGCGCCCAGAGCAGCCCTCCGGCGAGCCACCACCCCGAGCCGAGAGAGGCCTCCGGCCGCCGGACCCGCCGCTTCTTCACCCCCTTGGGCCACCTCCCGCCTTGAAGCCTCATGGAATTACCCTTCCCCCGCACCTTCGGATCCGCCGCCTCTTCGGTGGCGGGCCGCCTCGACCCGCCTCCTTGCCCACGCTTCGAGGCGTTTCCTTACGGTCTCTTCGTACCCTGCCGAACCCGGGCGGTAAAAAACCCTCCCTTCGAGTTCCCCGGGAAGGTAGGTCTGGGGAGCCACCCCACCCGGCTCGTGGGGATCGTAGCGGTAGCCCTTTCCGTATCCCAGCTCCTTCATGAGCCCCGTAGGGGCGTTCCGCAGGTGGAGAGGGACCGGGGCTCCCGGCGTCTCCCGGGCCGCCTGCCAGGCTTCCCCCCAAGCTTCGTACACCCGATTGGACTTGGGGGCGGTGGCCAGGTACACCACCGCTTCCGCAAGGGCCAGCTCACCCTCAGGACTCCCCAGGAAATGGAACGCATCCCGAGCTGCGACGGCCAGGGGGAGGGCGCCGGGGTCCGCAAGCCCGATGTCCTCCACCGCCATCCGGATGATCCTGCGAGCCAGGTACAGGGGGTCTTCTCCCCCGTCCAGCATCCGGGCCAACCAATAGAGGGCCCCGTCGGGATCGCTCCCCCGGACCGCCTTGTGCAAGGCCGAAATGAGGTTGTAGTGCTCTTCCCCGGCCTTGTCGTACAGGGCGAAGCGGAGCTGTGCCGCCTCCCGCACGCGTTCCGGCGTCAGGTTGCCCCCGGGGCCCGCCAGTTTGGCCGCCCCTTCCAGCACCCCGAGGGCCCGCCGAGCGTCGCCGTCGGCATGGGCGGCGGCAACGAGGAGAGCCTCCTCCTGCCAGCTCAGGTTCCAGCTCCCCAAGCCCCGTTCCACATCCTGGAGGGCCTCCTTGAGAATGGCCACCAGGTCTTCCAGCCCGAGGGGCTCCAGGACGAAGACCGGCGCCCGGGACAACAGAGGCCTCACCACCTCGAAGGAGGGGTTCTCGGTGGTGGCCCCGATGAGGATCACGGTGCCCTCCTCCACATGGGGGAGGAAAGCGTCCTGCTGGGCCTTGTTGAAACGGTGGATCTCATCGCAGAAAAGGATGGTTCTCCGACCGGAGACCCGCAGGCGTTCCTGGGCGCGGGCGATGATCTCCCGCACCTTCCCCACCCCCTCTGTCACCGCCGAGAACGGCTCGAAGGCCGCTCCGGTCCTGGCCGCCATGAGACGAGCCAAGGTCGTCTTTCCGGACCCCGGAGGACCCCAGAGGATCAGGCTGGAGAGCTCCCCCCGTTCCAGCATGGCCCGGAGGACCTTCCCCGGCCCCAGGAGGTGGCGTTGGCCCCGGAACTCCTCCAGGGTGCGGGGACGCATCCGGGCGGCCAGGGGCACCTCGCCGCCCCCTTCCCGAAGCTCGCCTGCCGGAGCGCAGGTCGGTTTCTCGTCGGGGCCAGGAGGTCCCCCCTCCCCCCCCGGGGGCGCCGGACCGAAGAGATCCAACTCGGTCATGGGGCTCTCCCCCAAAGGCGCCGCGCCTCCTTGAGGAGGGTCTCCCGCTCGTTCAGGGAGGGATCGTCCAACACCCGTTCCAACAGACTCTGGAGGATCACACCGAACTCGGGACCGGGCTTCATCCCCAACGCCACCAGGTCCCGCCCCCCCACGGCCAACTGCTCCAAGGAGAGGGGGGCCCCGGAGCGGACCACCTGACGGAGACGCCGGATCACCTCCACCACCGCCGTCGGATCCCGCCCCCACCGGGCCCGGTCCAGGCGGGCCTCGGCGAGCCATACCCGGCAGAGGGACGGCAGATGGCGAGGGTCCACCCGGTGGAGCCAGCGACGCAGTTCCTTGTCCTCCCACCGTGGGGAAGGAACCTCCACCCCCGCCCCGGCCAGTTGCGAGACCTCCCGGATCTCGGCGTTGGAGAACCGGAGCCGGAAGAGAAGGGCCGCCACTCCCTCCGCCCCCCTCCCGCCCCCGGTTTGCTTCTGTGTTGCACCTTCGGGTTCTTCCGGACCCACGGCCACCCCCCGCACGAGAGCCGTCAGGCGGAGGAGGGGCCGGGATGGGGGGAGGGCATCGGTCAGCAACAGGGCATGGCACCACAGGGAATCGCCGGTGCCGGGACGGCGCCGCTCCCCCAGGACTGCCAGCTCCGGGTAGAGCACCTCCAAGGCTCCTGAAGCCCCGTAGAGGGCCAGGGCCCCCGAGGGACGGGGATCGTGGGCCAGGATCTTCATGAGTTCCTCCCGGATCCGCTCGGCGGAAAGCCGGGTCAGGAACGGTGCCGCGGCGCAGAGGGCCTTCCAGGTCTCCCCTTCGATGCGGAGGCGGAAACGGCTGGAAAAACGGAAACCCCGCAACACCCTCAGGTAGTCCTCGGCGAACCGCTGGGCGGGATCGCCCACGGTGCGGAGGATTCCCGCAGCGAGGTCGCTACGGCCCCCAAAGGGATCCCGGAACTCCTCACGCAAAGGGTGCCAGGCAATGGCGTTGATGGTGAAGTCCCGGCGGGACAGGTCCTCGTCCAGTGTCTCGGCGAAGGCCACCAGGGCCTTCCTCCCCATGGGGAGCACGTCCCGGCGAAAGGTGGTCACCTCCACCAGGATCCCCTGGCGGGTGAGGACCCCCACGGTGCCGTGCTGGATCCCCACGGGCACGGTCCGGGGAAAAAGGCGCCTCACCACCGGAGGGGGTGCCCGGGTGGCCAGGTCCCAGTCCCCGGTGTCCACCCCCAAGAGGGCGTTGCGGACGGCCCCCCCCACCGCCCAGGTCTCGTAGCCCGCCTCCTCCAAGGTGCTGGCCACCCAGCGAACGTGGGGCGGTGCCCTGAGGCGGCTCGTCCTCACCCCACCAGGACGCTTCCCCCGTTCACGTTCAGGACCTCCCCGGTGATGTGCCGTGCCAAGGGCGAGCAAAGGAACACAATGGGTCCGGCGATATCCTCCGGAGGGGGAATCCTCCCCAGGGGGATCGTCCGGGCAATGGCCTCCTTGCGGCCGCCTTGGAAAGCCGGCCAGGACATTTCCGTGTCCACCCAGCCGGGAGCCACGCAGTTGACGGTGATGCCCCGGGGGGCAAGTTCGATGCAGAGGCCCTTGACCAGGGAGATCAGGGCTCCCTTGGTGGCGGCGTAATCGCCGTGGAACGCCTCCCCCCTCTGGCCCGCCGTGGAGCTGACCAGAACGATTCGGCCCTCGTCCCTCAGGCGCCGGATGGCCTCGCGGGTGGTATAGAAAACGGAGTCCAGGTTCGCAGCCATGGTGGAGCGCCACTGGGCTTCCTCCATTTCGGCCAACGGCACGTCCTGGGGCGGCCAGACTCCGTGGTTGGCCACAAAAATGTCCAGGGCCCCGAACTCTTCGTCCACCCGCCGGAAGAGCTTCCGGGCCCCTTCCACGGTGGAAAGATCGGCTCCCTCGGCCCACCCCCGGACCCCGAGGGCCTCCACCTCCTCCACCACCTGCCGGGCCTCCGCCTCGCGGGACCGGAAAGCCACACCCACCGAAGCCCCTGCCCGGGCCAGGAGCAAGGCCGTCGCCCGCCCGATGCCCCGGGAACCCCCGGTCACCAGGGCCTGCTTTCCGGTCAGATCCAGAATACGGTTCATTTTTTTTCCTCGAACAGAAGTTCTTCCACCACTCCGCACACGATGTGCCCCACAGCCAACTGGATCTCCTGGGCGTGGGAGGTGGATTGGGTAGGCACCACCAAGGCCAGGTCCACCAGGCCCGCCAGCCTTCCCCCTCCCCTGGCCAGAAGGGCCGCCGTCCCAACGCCCCGCTCCCGGGCCGTCCGGGCGGCCTGCACCAGGTTCTCCGATTCCCCGCTGGTGGAATGGAGAACGAGAAGGTCTCCGGGGCGGGCCAGTGCCTCCACCTGCCGGGCAAACACCTGATCAAAGCCGTAGTCGTTTCCGGCGGCTGTGAGAACCGAGGTATCGGTGGTGAGGGCGATGGCCGGAAGAGCCGGACGCTCCCGGCCGAACCGAACCACGTACTCGGCTGCCAGGTGCTGGGCGTCGGCGGCGGATCCTCCGTTGCCGCAGAAGAACACCCGCCCCCCGCCAGCCAAGGTGTCCCGAACCCGCCGGGCCAACTCCAGGATCAGGCCTTCTTGGCTCCGGGCCACCTCCCTGGCCAGCTCCGCCAAGGCCTCCAATTCCCTACGAACGGCTTCCCCTGAGGTCATGGTCTCCCCAACCCCTGCAGCCCGGTGGCTCCCCCCGGGTCCGGAAGGTCCCCTTGGGCGATCAAGTGCACTCCGGCTCCTTCCCCCTCCTTTTCCACTTCCGGGCCAGGCGCTCCCACCAGGAAGGGGTAGGGGAGGAAAGGGGCGGGACGGGGAGGGGCGCCTCCCCTTCCAAGATCCGCCCCGGGTTGACCCGGCCCAACAGAGAAAAGGCCTCCAGCGCCCCCCACTCCCGGAAGAGGCCACGGGCTTCGTCCACCTGGGGGGAGAGCCCCGGGCGGCCGTGAAAGTCCGAGGCGAGGAGATCCAGCCAGCCCCTTTCCAAGAGAAGGCAGGCTCTCCGGCGGGCCTCCCGTCCGTAGAGCCCCAGGAGGGAGCCGTAATTCCCCTGCAGGTAGGCTCCTACCCCCCGCCACTCCCCTACCAGGGTAAGGTCGGGGTCCAATCCCCGGTACCTTTCCGGATGGGCCACCACCGGCCGCCAACCCTCCTCCACCAGGCGCGAAAGGACCCGGGTCGTCTCCGGAGGGACATGGACCAGGGGCCACTCCACCAGGACGAAGGGGGTTCCCGCCAGGCGGAGGCGAGGGTCCTCCAGACAGGGATCCGGCACGTCCAAGAGGACCTCATGCCCCCGGAGGAGGGTGACCTCGCCGGGGGGGAGCCCGGGTGCCTCTCTCAGGCGGGCCCAGGCCGCATCCACTTCGGCCAGGCGAGCCGCGAGGGCAGAGGGATCGTGGGTCAGGCTCCCCTCCAGATGCGGCGTCGCCACCACCCGGACCACCCCCGCCTCACGGAACCTCGCCAAAGCCTCTTGGGCTTCTTCCAGGGTGGCGGAACCATCGTCCACTCCGGGGACCAGGTGGCTGTGCAGATCCGTGAGGTCCCGGTCCAGGTGGGGCAGGTTCGTCGGCGTCACGGCCCCCTTCGTGCGCATGTCCCCTCCTCCCGGCGGTCTGCGCCGGGGGAGGCCGGTTCCAAGCCCTCCGCCACCCTGGCCAGCAGAGTCTTGAGCCCCCCCTCCACGTCGGGGGACCGGGCGAGGAGTTCGCAGGCGTAGGTCAGGAGCGCATCTCCCACCAGAAGGTGGAAAGCCGAGCTCCGCACCCGGCCCGGTGCGGCCAAAGCCCGGCGAAACGCAGCCACCGCCCTGTCGGCCAGAACCGATACCCCCACGGGCCGGTCCCCCCCTTCTTCCAGGAGGAGGCGCAGCAAGGGTTCCGGCGGGACGGGGGACCGCCCCCTGAGCCAGCCTTCCAAAGAGTCGCGCCCTCCAAGAGGGCTGCCCGCCGTGGTCCCCTCTCCGCCCCCTTCCCCGAGCATCAGGACCGTCCCTCCCGAAGCCTTTCCACCACACCCCGCACGGCCATGAGGGCCTCATCCAAGCGATCCGGGGCGGCCACGCCCGCCTGCGCCATATGGGGACGTCCGCCCCCCTTCCCC